>JBGTBK010000262.1:0-4456 GCA_041749355.1 Sandaracinobacter sp.
CAGCACGGCAAATGCCGCAATCCCCAGCGCGGCGGACGCCGCGGGGCGCTCCCCGCTCACCCGGCAGCGCCTGCCGGCGCGTCCTTTGCGGGCGCATCGCTGCCGCTGCGGTTGATGACCGATCCGATCAGCCCCATCAGGTCGGTCGACCCTTGGGTGTCGGTGATCTCGTCGCCCGGCGCCAGCTTTTCCTGGTCGCCGCCGGGCACAAGCGCAATGAAGCTGCCACCAAGCAGGCCTTCGGACGTGATAGCGGCGGAACTGTCGAGCGGCAGGGTAACAGCGCGATCAACCGACAGGGTCACGACAGCCTGATAGCTCGCCGGATCCAGCATCTGGGCCGTCACGGTGCCAACCTTCATGCCCGAAACCCGCACGTCCGAACCGACTGCAATGCCCGTCGCATTGGGAAAGCGTGCCTTCAGCTCATAGCTGTCCGTGCCCGACGCCCCGGTCCGCCCCAGCGCGAAAACCAGGAACCAGGCCGCAAGGGCCAACACGGCAAGGCCGGCCAGCGCCTCGGCAAGATGGTCCTTCAGGATCTGCGGCATTGCGTTTGCGCCTATTGCCCCGGGGTCCAGGCCCGATAGTCGGCAGCCGAGGCCGCGCGCTTGCCCCCCGCCGACAGCGAGCCCGATGGCAGTTCCGCGTCGGCAGAGCCTGTTGGATTGGGCCGCCAGGGGCGCTCCCAGGCCTTCACCGGCAGCGAGGACTGGCTCGGCGCCTCTGCCCGGGTGCGGTGCAGCCACAGATGCCATTCGGGCGGAACCCGGCTGGAATCATTGTCGGTGGCATAGATCACCCAGCGGCGACCCTTCCCCTCGTAATAGATGTTCCCATCGGCGTCCCGGCCCACTTCGGTGCCGTTCCTGGCCGTGTTCAGCCAGGTGCCGAAGGTGCTGCCGGTCCACCAGGTGAAGATGTTGAAGCCCATATGCTGCCCCTAGCCTTTCGCGCACCCGCGGCGCAAGCCGGATGCCGGTTTCGGGCGCTTCATCGCAACGCCCATTCAGGGCGCCTTCCAGATCACCCGGTCGCCCGGTCGCGCGCCGATCCGGTCGGCCTCGCCGCCTGCCAGCTCCAGAACGGCTGCGACCGACCCTGCCGAGGGCAGTTGCGCGCGCGATTTCGGCACCGCGTTGGAAATGATGTTCCGGATGCGGCCATCGGCCCCGATGAACAGCAGATCCAGCGGGATCAGCGTGTTCTCCATCCAGAAGGCCGCCGGCCGGGGCGGGTCCATCGGAAAGATCATCCCCGTCATCGGGGCCATGCCGGTCCGATGCATCATGCCATGGGCCTGCTGGGCCGACGTCGCTGCCACCTCGACCTTGTAGACATGCCGCTTGCCCGTGCTGGTCTCGATGGTCAGCGGAACGACCTTCAGCCCGGTCTGCGGCTTGCCGGCTGCAAGGCTGCCGGCCGCCTGGGCCGGTGCCGCCATCGGGGACAGCGGTGCCAGCAGCGCAAGGGCTGCTGCAACGACGAACCTAAAGGGCTGCCCCGGCAGCCTGGAGGCGGACGGCAAGAGCGCCCTTGGGGCCATCGAAGATGCGCGCCTCGAGGTCCTGCCCGGGAAGCAGATTTTCCAGCCCGGCGCGGCGGACCGTCTCCATGTGAACAAAGATCTGGGTGACACCGTCGCTCCTCAGCAGGAAGCCATAGCCCTTGGCCCTGTTGAACCACCGAACCTGAACAGGTTCGAAATCGCCTGCCTGCTCGAGGAAGTCCAGTGGGTCGACCCGATTCGAGTTGCGCTCCTGGGTTCGGTCGAGATCCGGCCCGATCGCGGTGCCGAGATCGAGGTCCAGAATTGCCGAGGCCTGGCGGCCCCGCGCACCCTGCCGAGCCAGAACCGTGATCGACGCTCCTTCGGGCAGCGACTTTCGCCCCAGCGGCCCAAGCAGATTGTAGTGCACAAGAATGTCGCCGCCACCGTCTGCCGGCGTGACGAAGCCATAGCCCTTCACCATGTCGAACCACTTCACGCGACCAGCGATCGGTTCGCCCGATTCTCCGCTTTCCTGTGGCACGCTCTGGCCTCCTGCGCCGACCTCGACGGCCCCTCCGCCGCCGTCGACTGCCTCACTCAACTGATATCCCCCTTCATCTGCCCTGCACGAGCGCATGGCCAACCCTGTCCTGCCGACCCGCCAAGGCCAACTTTCCCTTGTATACAATTCAAGCTAACACAGCTTGCGAACGGCGCAAGGTCAAGTTTTTTTACAGTGTCGTTATGAAAGACCATCAAAAATGCAACTTCAAGGCCAAACTCGCATCAATGCAACTCGTGCGCGTGTCTGGGCTGCACTGAACGATCCCGACACGCTTGCCCGCTGCATCGACGGGGTCGAAAGCCTGAGCCGCGTGGGCGAAAACCGCTTCGAAGGCGTTCTGAACGCCAAGGTGGGGCCGGTGAAGGCCCGCTTCAGCGGCACGGTCGAGCTGACCGAGATCGATGCACCCAATCGCTATGTGCTTGTCGGCGAGGGGAAAGGCGGAGTCGCCGGTTTTGCGAAAGGCAGCGCCGAAGTGGTCCTGACCGATGTCGAAGGCGGCGCGACCCTGCTGACCTATGAGGCCCGTTCGCAGGTCGGCGGAAAGCTGGCGCAGTTGGGCACCCGCCTCGTCGAAGGGGCCGCCAAGGGCTATGCCGAGGCCTTCTTCGCCGCCTTCAAGGCCGAAGTCGAAACGGCCCCGGCGTCAGAGCCCACTCCCCCAGGAGTCGAAGCCCCCACCGAAGCCCCATCCGAAGCCGAGATCCGGTCGGCTGCGGTTTCGGCAGCTGCAGCTGCAGCCACTGCCTCCGGGAGCGGCTTGCCCGGCTGGGTCTGGATCGGCGGGCTTGTGCTCCTGGCAGCCGCCGCTCTGGCAGCCCTGCTGTAACGATGGACGAACTCGGCCTGCTTCTCAGCCGTGCTGCCCAGTGGCAGGCCGACGGGCATCGGCTGGCTGTTGCAACCGTCGTTCGCACCTGGGGCTCGGCACCCCGGCGGGTCGGCAGCCTGCTGCTCGTCCGCGACGATGGCCTGTTCGAAGGATCGGTGTCCGGCGGCTGCGTCGAAGGGGCGGTGATCGAAGCGGCCAAAGCGCGGATCGGTGCTGGCGGCGGCGAGCTGATGACGTTCGGTGTCGCGAACGAGACCGCTTGGGAAGTCGGGCTGGCCTGCGGCGGCGAGATCGCGATCCTGGTGCAGGCGGTCGACGCCAGCGGCTTTCCGCCAACCCTGTTCGATCGCCTGCGCACGGCTCGGGCGGCGGGCCAACCCCTTGCGCTCGCCGCCGATTTCACAACCGGCCAGACAGCTGAAGGAAGCATCGGCGATTTCGTGCACCGCTTCGATCCGCCCCTCAGGCTCATGCTGGTGGGGGCCGTGCATATCTCCCAGGCGCTTGCACCCATGGCAGCCTCCCTCGGCCATGATGTGCTCATCGTCGACCCGCGCGGCGCCTTTGCAGCCGGCCCGCGCTTCGCCGGCTTCGAAGTCGACAGCCGCTGGCCCGACGAGGCGCTGGCCGACTGGAAGCCTGACGCCGCAAGCGCAGTCGTCACGCTCACCCACGATCCCAAGCTGGATGACGTTGCGCTTGCAGCAGCGCTTCGGTCGGAGGCCTATTACATCGCCGCGCTCGGCAGCCGAAAAACCCACGCAAGCCGGCTCGAGCGCCTCGCCGGGCAAGGCTTCGACGCCGACGCCCTTGCCCGGATCCACGGGCCGGCCGGGCTCGACATCGGGGCTGCCAACCCGGGAGAAATCGCGCTCAGCATCGCCGCCCAGATGACGGCCGCCTGGCGGAAGCGCCCTTGATCTTCGCCGAGCTGCCGCTGACAGATGCCGAGGGCGCGCTGCTCGCCCATGCGCTGACGATCGCGGGCAAGCGCTACCTGAAGGGCGCCACGGTGGACTCCACGATTCTCCAGGCGGCACAGGCAGCCGGCCTGACCCATCTGTGGGTCGCGCGGCTGGAGCCCGGGGATCGGCCCGAAGCCGAAGCAGCCCAACAGCTCGCGCACCGCCTCGCAGGCCCCGGCATCGAGGTGCGCCCGCCGGTGCACGGCCGGGTGAACCTACACGCGACCCTCGGCGGGCTGCTCGCCGCAGACCCCGATGCAATCACGGCGGCCAATCTCGCGACAGACTGTGTCGGCATCTCGACCGTTCCGCCGCTTTCGCCCGTGCAGCCCGGCGACATGGTCGCGACCGTGAAGATCATTCCCTATGCCGTGCCGACAGAGGCGCTGGCCGCCGCAACAGCAGCGCTTGCCCCGCTCGCGATCCTCGGCTGGCGCACCGGCCTGTCGGCCACACTCCTCCAGACCCGCCAGCCCGACACGCCCGACAAGCTGCTGGCAAAGACCAGCGCCGTCACGGCAGAGCGCCTCGCCCGGCTGGGCGTCGCCATGCGCGAAGCCCATCCGGTGGCCCATGCGGTGGAACCCCTGGCGCAACAGCTC
>JBGTBK010000263.1:0-7642 GCA_041749355.1 Sandaracinobacter sp.
TGCGCACGCTCGCCGCCGGCGCCGACGCCGAAGCCGCCCGCAAGGCCGAGCGCAACATCGCCCTGGGTGAAGCCCTGTGCGACGCCCGGAACCGGTCCGAGGCTGCCAAGAAGTTCAACCTGGCCGCCAAGTCGCTCGGCACCGAGCTGGCGACCGTGATGACCGGCGCGACCACCGCTTCGGTCCAGTAAAAGTCTCCCACGACGGGCCGCTTCCCTCCCCCCTCCCTGCGGCCCGTTCATCCAGAAGGCGGCGACTCCGATCCCGGGTCGCCGCCTTCTTCTGTTTCGCACCCCTCCCCAATCCGCTTGAGCAGGCCCCGCTCTCCTGCCACAGTCCGCCCGCATGACAGCCCCCCTGCTGATCGACGGGCCCGACCCCCGCATCCTCCTCGTCTGCGACCATGCCTCCAACGCAGTCCCGCAGGGCGTCCAGCTGGGCGTGCCCGATGAGGCCATGGCAGACCATGTCGCCTGGGACATCGGCGCAGCTGCCGTCACGTCACGGCTCGCCGCCGCCCTTGCCTGCAGGGCCTGGCTCGCGCAGATCTCCCGCCTGGTCGTCGACTGCAACCGCCCGCCCGACCACAGCATCCCCGAACGCAGCGACGGAATCCTCGTCCCCGGCAATGTCGGCCTGTCAGCCGCAGATCGGGCCAGCCGCCTCGCCCTTCATGCCGCCTTCCACGACGGTCTCGCCGCCCTGGTCCAGGCCCGGCGCCCTGCCCTCCTCGTCTCGGTGCACAGCTTCACGCCGGCGCTTGCCTCGGCGCCCGCGCCGCGCCCCTGGCCGATTGCCATCCTCTGGAACCAGGATGCCCGCGCCGCCGATCTCGGCCTTGCCCATCTGCGCTCCGAGCCCGACCTCGGCGGCCCGGTGGGCGCAAACCAGCCCTATTCCGGCAAGGTGCTGAACTACACGATGGACCGCCACGCCGAGGCTGCCAACATTCCCTATCTGGGGTTCGAGATCCGCCAGGACTTGATCTCCGACGAGGCCGGTGCCGACCGCTGGGCTGCAATCGCTGCCCGCACCATCACCGCAACGCTGGAGAGCCTGTGCTCGGGCTCCTGAAATTCCTGCTGAAACTCGTGCTGGGCCTTGTCGCCTTCAGCCTGCTCTGGGTTGTCGCCTATCGCTGGATCGACCCGCCGGCGACGTCGCTGACGATCCGCGACGCGATGAACGGCATCAGCGTGAAGAAGGACTGGGTCGACCTGTCCGACATGTCGCGCCACATCCCCCGCGCGGTGATCGCGGCCGAGGACAGCCGCTTCTGCGCGCATCGCGGCTTCGATCTGGAGGCCATCGAAAAGGCGATGGAAGCAAACCAGAAGGGCCGCAAGCTGCGCGGCGGCTCCACCATCAGCCAGCAGACCGCCAAGAACGCCTTCCTCTGGCCCGGCCGCACCTTCGTCCGCAAGGGGCTGGAGGCCTATTTCACCGTCCTGATCGAGCTGGTCTGGGGCAAGCCCCGGATCATGGAAGTCTATCTGAACATCGCCGAATTCGGCCGCGGCGTGTTCGGGGTGGAGGCCGCCTCCCGCCACTATTTCCAGAAGTCCGCGAAGAACCTCACCCGGGTGGAGGCCGCTCGCCTCGCCGCCATCCTGCCCCAGCCCATCAAGCGCGACGCTGCAAGCCCCGGCCGCTACACCAAGCGCTACGCCAACCGCATCGCCGGCCGCACGCGGGTGGTCGCAAACGAGGGCCTCGATTCCTGCCTGTGGACCTGACGATCAGCTGATAACCGATATGGTTGTTCCACGTGGAACAATCCTATTTCCTGCAAAATCAGAAACTTAATCGAAATCCGTGTAGGATTGTTCCACGCAAGTCCACCCGATCAGGCGGTCCAGCCCCCGTCGATCACCAGCTCGCTGCCCGTGATGAAGCCGCTCTCGTCGCTTGCCAGGAAGACGATTCCGGCTGCAATCTCCTCAGGCTGGCCTGCCCGCTGCAGCGGCGTGTTCACCAGTGCGATTGCGTCCACGGGAACGCTGTTTGCGCCCGGTTGCGCGCCAAGCGCGTCCATCGTCTGGGAAAGCCCGCCCTCGTCGATCTTGGTCCAGATCGGCGTGTCGATGATGCCGGGGTGCACCGAATTGCAGCGGATCCGGTCTGCGGCATATTCCTTCGCAACCGCCTTGGAGAACAGCCGAATGCCGCCCTTGGTCGCGCAATAGCCCGCAAGACCCGGCGCACCCTCCAGCCCCGCGACCGACGAGATGTTGATGATGGAGCCGCCCTTCCCGCCAGCCCGCATCGCGGGGATCGCATGCTTGGTGCCAAGGAAGGGCCCCGTCAGGTTGATCGCCAGCTGCCGGTTCCACGCCTCCAGGCTCATTTCGGTCACCATCTGGCCCGAACCGATGCCGGCATTGTTCACCAGCGTGTCGAGATGGCCATGCAGGCGCACGGCTTCGGCGACCGTCTCGCGCCACTGTTCTTCGTCGACCACATCCTGGTGCCGATAGGCGGCCTTGCCGCCGGCCTTTGCAATCGCGGCCAGCGTTTCGTGGCCGCCTGCATCGTCGATGTCGGTCAGCAGCACGGCTGCCCCTTCGCGCGCAAGGGCGATTGCCGTTGCCCGCCCGATCCCGCTTCCAGCGCCGGTCACGATGGCGGATTTGCCCTTCAGTCGCATTTCATGTCCTCCCCGGCCAGTTTCGGCTCGAGCGCATCATGCGGGCGCCGCGGCTACTTCAACACTCCCTTTCTTGCCATGGCACGGCTGTACCAGGCGAAGAACAGGCACCCTGCCAGCACAACCAGCTGCATGGTGCCGGCGCTGCCCATCACGGCCGCCCCGTCCGACAGCGCATAGGTGTAGACAAGGCTGATCAGGAAGGCGATCAGCGACACAAGGAACACCGGCGCCGCCGTCCGGCTGCGCCTCAGCAGCAGGATGGTTCCAAGCACGCCCCCCCACACGCCCAGAGGCCAGACGATCATCATCCAGGCCGGAAACGCGTTCATATAGTTGATCTGGGCGTCGGTCATGCCCATTGCCCGGTAATAGGGCTCGCCCTGCAGTTTGGACGCCAGATAATCATAGGCGCCAAAGCCGTTCCACAGCAGGCCAAGCCCACCCACGATCCACAGATGGATGAGCGTGTGTGCGCCTTTCGAAATGGTCGCCATAAGCAAATCCTCCCATACAGGAGGCTAACCCGAAACGCGCCTCATGGGAATGCAGAAGGGCCGGGACGCTGGCAGCGTCCCGGCCCCTGCAAAGTCTGCATGATGCGTCAGAACTTGCCGCGCATCCCCAGGAAGTAGGACCGGCCAACGCCGCTGACCGGATAGGCCGAGCTTGCGAGATAGGGCTTGGCGTTGGTCAGGTTGCTGATGCCGCCATACAGTTCGAAGCCCTCGTTGAACTCGAAGTTGAACGACACGTCGTGCAGCCAATAGGCGCGGGCATAGCCTTCCTCGCCGAACTCCAGGTCGATGCGCTCGATCTGGATGATGCTGGCGATGGCCTGCTTGCCCACATATTGGGTGCGCCAGGTCACGTCGACCGGGCCGCGGCCCCAGGTCAGCGAGCCGAGGCCCGACCATTCCGGCGCGCTGAGCTCGCCAAGGCCCGGGTTCACCAGATCCTCGTTCACCGGATCGAAGAAGCGGTCCAGCTTTTCGATCCAGTTCACCGCGCCGCGCAGGTTGAAGCGGTTTTCGCCAAGATCGAAATTGTAGGCAAGCGAGGCGTCGATGCCCGAGGTCTCGATGCGGCCGAAGTTCAGGTCCGTCTGGCGAAGGAAGCTCAGGCCACCGTCGCCGCGCCGGTCGAACAGGCTGCAGAACTGGTTGGGGAAGGTGTCGAGGTCATAGCAGGTGTCAACCGTGTCCTGCGCGGTGACCGCCGAAATCGCATCCTCGATCTCGATCGAGTAATAGTCGACCGACAGGGTGAAGCCCGGCAGGAAGCGCGGCTGGATCACGCCACCGATGGTCCAGGTGGTCGCGGTTTCCTCGGTCAGGTCCGGGTTGCCGCCGGCCGTGCCCGAGAAGCGCGCCGTGAGCGGATCTTCATAGGTCGTCGGATCAACACCAAGGGCAGTCAGCGCCGTCGCGCAGTTCGCTTGCCGGTTCGCGGCGTTGGCGGCCCCGTCCGCCACAAGTGCTGAAATGGTGGAGGCGTTGCAGGGGTCGGACGGCCGGAACGTCGTGCCCTGCTGCGGGCTGAAAAGCTCGTCGATGTTGGGTGCCCGGATGGCCTTGGAGTAGGAACCGCGCAGACGGACATCCTGAACCGGCGCCCAGGTGCCGCCGATGTTCCAGGTGAAGGCGCCGCCGATGGTGGAATAGTCGGCGTAACGGCCGGCGGCCTCGATGCTGAGCTCGTAGAAGAAGGGCCGCTCCTTCAGGATCGGGATTCGGATTTCGCCGAAAATCTCCTTCACGTCGAAATCGCCACTGGCATCGAAGGTGCGGGTGGAGGCATCGAACAGCAGCGACTGGTTGCCCGAAATGTCGCCGATGAAGGTGCCGGCCGGCCCGGCGGGGGAGCCTTCGGGCAACAGGCCCTTCTCCAGGTCCGAGAAGGTGGAGCGGCTGCTTTCCGTGCGGTATTCGAAGCCGCCGGCCCACTGGATTGCGCCACCGGGAAGCTCGAGGAAGCTCGCCGTGTCGCCCGAGAAGGCGAGCGTTGCCACGAACTGTTCCAGCCGGAACCGGTCTGTGGTGGGCGTTGTGATGAAGTTCACGGCTTCCTGGCTCAGCGACTGCGAGCCCGAAAGGATGTTGGCCGGGCGGCACTGGCCGTCGCCGGGCGTGAAGGTGAAATTGCCGGGCTCGATGACGGGGAAGATTTCGGAGCCCGGGTAGAGCGCGTTCGGATCGAGATCGGAGCGGCAGACGATCTGCCCGTTGGGCGCCCGCACGGCATCGAGGGAAGCGAACAGGCGGTCATACAGGACGCTGTTGCTCTGTGTGACCTTGCTGTCGGTGCGGCCATAGTTCACCGCGAAATCATAGCGCAGCGAAGGGGCAAGCTCGCCACGCAGGCCGCCGACAATCCGGTAGGTGTCACGCTCGGCCCGCGACGTGTTCGGCCCCAGATCGAGGAAGTCGCGGCTGACGCGCAGGCCGCCGGCCTCGTCCGCATCAGCCTGCAGCACGGCCGGGATCCAGGGGTTGTCCGGAGCGATGAACAGGCTGTCGTAGAAGGTGTTGTAGTTGTTCCGGCTCAGCGTGTTGGTGCGGGCGTATTTCGCGTCCCAGAACAGCTCGACGGAGGGGGCAAACTCATACTGGCCCTTGATGTTCACATAATAGCGCTCGGACTGGGGAACCAGCGAGGCCACATCCCGCTCGACCGCCCCGTCGCCGCCGAACTGATTCTGCCCGGTGGCGATGATCCCGTCCTCGAAGATCTTCACGCCACCGCCCGGTGTCGTCACATAGCAACCACCGCCGCCAAAGCCGGTGAGGCCGATGTAGCTTTCCTCGCAGTCGTTCTGGCCGTTGCCGTTGATGTCGGCGTTGAAGAAGCCGAAGTCGTTGCGGAACACCAGGCCCTGCCCCGACGAGATGGCAAAGCGCGGGTCGGCCGCGATCTTGAACAGCGGCGCGTTGGCCGCCCGGTCCACCAGCGCCTGTTCGGCCGCCGTGATCCCGCCGGGGAACAGGCTGGAAATCTGCGCCGGGGTGGGAATTGCGAAGCCGAACGGAAGGCGCCCGTTGTCGAGCGAGAAGCGGTCCGCGAAGTTGGGCATGGTCGACGGGTCGAGGTCGCCCTTCTGGAAGCGGCGATCCGGGTGGGCATAGGTGGTGGAGTTGTTGGCCCGGCCGTTTTCCGCGGTGAAAGGCCGGTCGCTCAGCAGCACTTCCTGGTCGTTGGAATAGCCCGCCGACACGGTGATGTTACCGCGACCGTCGTTGAAATTCTTGCCCCAGGTGCCGTTGAAGGTGAAGCTGTGCGCGTCGCCATAGGTGGAGATGCCGGTCTGCGCGTTGAGGTCGATCCCCTCGAAGTCGCGCTTCAGCTTGTAGTTCACCACGCCGGTCACGGCGTCTGCGCCGTAGACGGCAGACGCGCCGCCGGTCAGCACTTCCACGCTCTCGATCAGCGCCGAGGGGATGGTGGCCACGTCCACGATCTGCGAGCCGGCAACACCCGACACATGGCGGCGGCCGTCCACCAGCACCAGCGTGCGGACAGCGCCCAGCTGCCTGAGGTTCAGGGTGGCCTGGCCGACACCGCCGGCGCCGCGTTCGATCGAATCCCCGATCGTGCCGGACGACAGCAGCGCCGGGATCTGGCGCAGCGTGGCGGTGGCATCGATGTTGCCGGCAGCGCGCAGGTCAGCCGAGGTGACGGTGCTGACGGGGAGCGGCGCGATCGCGTTCAGGTCGCGGGCAAGGCGCGAACCCGTCACGATGATGGTTTCCACTTCTGCCTCGACGGACGGCGCGGCGGCCTGCTCCTGCGCCATGGCAGGCGCTGCCAGGGCAAGCATCGACACGCCAAGAAGCGCAGTGGCGGAAGGGTTGAAACGCATCGGTTGGTCCCTCTTTGCATTCGTTGTTGTAACAATGATGCAATTCCTACCATTCATGGCAGGACTGGCAAGGCTGGCGGGTGCGCCGACGCCCGCCGACACGTTAATGGCGGTTTGCTATGGCTTTCCGGCCACAGATGGGTCGCCGGACTGCGGCGCCTCACCCGGAAGTGGGTAGGTCGGGTTGGGGATGCTCTCCAGCGCCGCCATCAGCGCATTGGCCCAGCGGTCGCCGAGATCGTGATAATAGGTGTCGGATTCCGCGATCCGGGTGAGCGCCGCCGTCGACTGGCCGGGTTTCACGACCAGCATGTCGATCGGCAGGCCGACGCCCAGGTTGGAGCGCATGGTGGAGTTCATGCTGACAAGCCCGATCTTCATCGCCTTGGCCAGCGGGGTGCGATAGGTGAGCATGCGGTCTAGCACTGGCTTGCCATATTTCAGCTCGCCGATCTGGAAATAGGGCGTGTCCATCCCGCACTCGATGAAATTGCCCTCGCCATAGATCAGGAACAGCCGCGGGGCGCGGCCGTCGATCGAGCCGCCCACCAGCAGGGTCACGCCGATCTCGACACCCTCCTGCTCCTGCACCAGGGCCTCGATGTCCTTCTTGGCTCCGACCATTGCCTCGCCAACGATCTGCGCGATGCGGAACATGGTGGGCGCGGTCTCGACGAATTCCGGCTCTTCCTTGCCGGGCATCACCACGCCCTCGTGCAGTCGGTTGATCAGCGCCTGGGTGGTGCTGAGCGAGCCGGCGGACGCGATTGCGACGATGCGCTTGCCGTCCTCGCCGAAGACGCGAAGCTTGCGATAGGTGGAGATGTTGTCGATCCCCGCATTGGTGCGGGTGTCGGCCATCATCACCAGGCCCTCCTTCACCAGAAGTCCCACGCAATAGGTCATGCGGCTGTCGGCCCCCTCCTCGGCACCGGCCTATTGGCTCTGGGTCTGCCGCTGGCCACCGGCTTGGCGTCCGTGCACGCCGACCGCAAGCGATTCGATGCCGCCGCCCCGCCGGCTCAGCGTCCTGCCATCTTTTCCTTTGGCTTCGATCAACCCAAAATCGCCGACGGCAATATAGATCCAACCATCAATGCCCATGCGGATGCCATTGGTCGTGTGGTCGGCTCCGC
>JBGTBK010000264.1:0-16626 GCA_041749355.1 Sandaracinobacter sp.
GGCGTGGTCAGCGCGCCCGCCCTCCCCGACTATAAACCCAAATAACCCGAAAACGGAATTGACCATGAAAAACATCAAACATGCGATGCTCACGGGTTTATGTGCACTGACACTTGGTGCCTGCGTCAGCTTCGGCGCTAAAGCGCCGCCCTCTTTGCTGGTCCTAACCGCGACCAACGCGGTAGCAAACGGCACATCCAAAAGCGGCGCTTCGAGCGAAGCGCTTATCGTGCTGCTTCCTGAAGCCCCGCGAAAGCTCGATTCCAATCGCGTGCCAGTGCAAATCGACGACAGCAGCATCGCCTATCTGAAAGACGCATTCTGGGCCGACAAGCCTTCGCGGCTGATGCAATTGCTGTTGATGGAAACAATTGCTGCCAAAACTGGCAGGCTGGTGCTTAATGAGACCGATGCCGGCGGCAAGGCGACACAATATCTATCGGGAAGTCTGCTGGAATTCGGGGTTGATGCTGCCTCTTCAGAAGCTGTCGTCGTGTATGACGCAGTCAAACTGGTGCGCGGTCAGGCTATCGAAAAGAAACGGTTTGAGGCGCGCAAACCTGTTTCGGCAGTCGAACCGGGACCATCGGGCAATGCACTTAACGAAGCGGCCAATGACGTTGCGGCACAAGTGAGCGACTGGATCGGCTAAAACTGCCTTACCCCAGCGGTCCGCCAAAACCTTCGGGTACCGGCCAATCTGGCGAATATACCGCCATCACCTTGAACAAAGTGCCCATTTCGCCGGGTTTCACCAACCTGTCCCGCGCGGCATGAATTTCATTGGTGCGCTCGGGCGTGGCCTCCACCAGCATTGCCGCACGTTGCTGGATACCCAATGCGGAGAGCCAAACGCCTTGCGCCGTCGGCCCGACCAAATCAAGTTGCCGCATCCGCGCCATGTTTCCCAGTTCCAGGAAATTGACGTGCGCGGTCAAATCACAGGTGCCAGGGTCAAGGAAGGGGTCCGCATATGCATGAGCCTTCACTGCCTGCAACGTGCTGCCGAGGCCCGGTTGCGCATAACCGTAATCGACCACCAGCATCGCGCCGCCCTGCTGCGCAATTCGCGCAGCGATTTCATACATGATGGCGGTCGAGTCAGGCGCGGATTCGAAAATACTGCCCACGGGCGAATTGCGTAATCCCTCAGGTACCGCTGCATCCATGGCCGAGGAACCGGGCATTGCCGCAAACTTCGTACCACGGTCGCGGACAACGACGCGCTCGCGCCAACCTGCATGGGTCAGGATAAGCTGGCGTACCGGCAGCGCGTCGAAGAATTCGTTGGCGATGACCAGCAGTGCGCCATCCGTCGGCAAGGTCGCCAAGCTATCGTGGAATACAGCCGAAGGTACATTCTCCGCTTGCTTGGCGCGCAACGCCTCGCTCGTTTCGATAAAATGCACGCTCGGGACGAAGTCGAACTGAGCCATTGCGCGCAGTGCGTCCGCAGCCAATGTCCCGCGCCCCGGCCCAAATTCTACATAATGGCAGCCAGGCGGGCTGTTCTGCCGCAGCCACAGGTCAGTAAGCCACATACCCACCAATTCGCCGAACATCTGGCTGATTTCCGGCGCGGTTACGAAATCGCCCTGTGCGCCGAAGGGCTCGTGGGTGGCGTAGTAATGGTCGGCCGCGAGGCTCATCACCCGCGCGAGCGGGAGCGGCCCCTGGGTGCGGAGCAGGCTTTCGATTGCCGGGTTCACGCCTGCGCAGGCGGCGTCAGCGGGTGGCGGTGGCTCGCGGTTGCGAGGAAGAAAAGGCCGAGCAGGATCATCGGGAGCGAGAGCATCTGGCCCATGGTGAGGCCGGTCGAGAGGATTCCGAGCTGGGCGTCGGGCTCGCGGAAGAATTCGATCATGAAGCGGGAGAGGCCGTAGCCGGTGATGAAGAGGCCACCGAGCAGGCCGGGCTTCATTCGGGCGTTGGTGGTCCAGAACAGAAGCGACAGGATGACGAGCAGGAGGAGGCCTTCGAGGCCGGCTTCATAGAGCTGGCTGGGGTGGCGGGGTTCGGGCCCGGCATCGGGGAAGATGATGCCCCAGCTGCCGTCGGTGGGGCGGCCCCAGAGCTCTCCGTTGACGAAGTTGGCGAGCCGTCCGAGCAGCAGGCCGATCGGGGTGACGACGGCCACATAGTCGAGGATGCGAAGGCCCGAGAGCTTTTGCGAGCGGGCGTAGAGCAGGATTGCGATGATGACGCCGACGAGGCCGCCGTGGAAGGCCATGCCGCCTTCCCACAGCTTGAACACGGCCAGCGGGTCGGCGAGATACTGGGCCGGGTTGTAGAAGAGAATGTAGCCGATCCGTCCGCCGAGGATCACGCCAAGCGTTGCCCAGCTGATGAGATCGTCGACATTGGCCGCTGTCATCGGGCTGCCGGGGCGCTTCACCATCCGGGAGAGAAGCACCCATGCGGCGAGGATGCCGAAGATGTAGGCGAGGCTGTACCAGCGCAGCGCAAAGCTGCCGAGCTGGATGGCGACGGGATCGAGGCCAAGGCTGGCCCATTCGACAGGTGTCTGGAAAAATTCCATGGCGCGCTTCATATCGCCTGTAAGGAGTGAGCGCGAGAGCGCTTTTGGGGAGATTTGCGCGATGGACGAGACGCCTGAACTTGCAGTCTTTCGGACCGAGACCCGGGCCTGGCTTCAAGCCAATTGCCCGGACGAGATGCGTCAGCCCGTGGCAGGCGACAGCGATGTGTGCTGGGGCGGGCGGAAGTGGAAGTTCAAGAATGAGGCGCAGAAGGTCTGGCTCGACCGCATGGCGGCCAGGGGCTGGACCGTGCCGGAATGGCCCAAGGCCTATGGCGGTGGCGGGCTGAGCAAGGACGAAGCGAAGATTCTCGCTGCCGAGATGCGGGCCATCAAGGCGCGGCCGCCGCTCTCCAGCTTTGGCATCTGGATGCTGGGGCCGGCGCTGCTGAAATATGGCAATGAGGCGCAGAAGCTGGAGCATCTGCCGCGAATCGCACGCGGCGAGATTCGCTGGTGCCAGGGCTATTCGGAGCCGGGCGCGGGATCGGACCTGGCGGCGCTTCGGACCAGTGCCATCCTGGACGGCGACGAATTCGTCGTGAACGGGCAGAAGGTGTGGACGAGCTATGCCGACCGCGCCGACTGGATCTTCTGCCTTGTGCGCACCGACCCTGCCGCGCCCAAGCATCTGGGCATCAGCTTCCTGCTGTTCGACATGGAGAGCCCGGGGGTTTCGACCAGCCCGATCAAGCTGATCAGCGGCTATTCGCCCTTCTGCCAGACCTTTTTCGACAATGTGCGGGTGCCGAAGGAAAACCTGGTGGGCGAGCCGGGCAAGGGCTGGGACATCGCCAAATATCTGCTGACGCACGAGCGCGAGATGATCGGCGGGATGGACATGGGTTCAACGGGCCGGGATTCGATGCACCAGATGGCCGTGAAGGCGATCGGGACCTCCAAGTCGGGCAAGCTGAAGGACGGGCTGCTGCGCGCCGACATCGTTCGGCACGAGATCAACGCCTATGCCTTCGGGCTCACGATGGAGCGGGTGAAGGACGAGGCGAAAGCCGGGCAGGGTGTGGGCGCGCTTTCCTCCATGTTGAAATATTATGGGACAGAATTGAACAAGGAGCGGCAAGAGCTGCTGATGAGCATCGGCGGCAGCGACAGCCTGACCTGGGAGGGCGAGGACAAGCGCGACGGGGACCCGGCGCGGACCTGGCTTCGGAGCCGGGCGAACTCGATCGAGGGCGGGACTTCCGAAGTGCAGCTCAACATCATCGCCAAGCGCGTTCTCCAGCTGCCGGGGGCCTGAGCGATGGCACTTGTTCTGACCGACGAGCAGCGGATGGTGAAGGATTCGGCCGACGGCTTCTTTGCCGAGCATGGGCCGGTGGCGCAGCTGAGGAAGCTCAGGGACGCGAAGGATCCGGATGGGTTCGACCGCGGGCTGTGGACCAAGATGGCCGAGATGGGCTTTGCGGGTGTGGCCATCCCGGAACAGTTCGGCGGCGCCGGGCTGGGGATGGTGGCGGCCGGGCTGATCCAGGAAGCGATCGGGCGCAATCTCTCGCTCTCGCCGTTTCTTTCGTCGGCGATCCTGTCTGCGACGGCTATCGCGAAAGGCGGCAACGACGAGCAGAAGGCAATGCTTCTGCCGAAGATGGCGGCCGCCGAGTTGATCGTGGCACTGGCAGCGGATGAAGCCGCGCGGCACCAGCCGAGTCAGGTGGCGACGCGGGCCGAGCCGTCGGGCAACGGTTTCCGGCTGACGGGGGCCAAGCCCTTCGTGCTGGACGGGCATGTGGCCGACAAGCTGATCGTGGCAGCCCGCACCAGTGGCGCCGACACCGATGCGGCCGGAATCACCCTGTTCCTGGTGGATCCGAAGGCGGTGGGCGTGACAGTGAAGCGGCGCTGGTTGGTGGACAGCCGGAATGCGGCCGAAGTGCATCTGGACGGTGTTCAGGTGGACGGCGCCGACATGCTGGGTGCGCCGGGCGAGGGCTTTGCGATCCTGGAAGCCGCGCTGGATGCGGGCCGCGCCTGCCTTGCAGCCGAGATGCTGGGGGTTTCGACCCAGAGCTTCGAGGTGACGGTCGACTATCTGAAGCAGCGCGAGCAGTTCGGGCAGAAGATCGGGAGCTTCCAGGCGCTGCAGCACCGGGCGGCGCACTTGTTCTGCGAGGTGGAGCTTGCGCGCAGTGCGACGCTGAAGGCGCTGACCGCGCTGGACGCGGGCGACAGCCGGGCGCCCTTCTTCGTGGCGCTTGCCAAGGCCAAGGCCGGGGAAGTCGCGAAGCTTGCGACCAACGAGGCGGTGCAGATGCATGGTGGCATCGGCATGACCGACGAGTATGACATCGGCTTCTACATGAAGCGGGCGCGGGCGGCTGCCGAGACCTTCGGCGACGATGCCTTCCATGGCGACCGGCTGGCCCTGATGCTGAATTACTGAGGAGCGCTGCGATGGCATTGACACCCCTGGACCAGGCAATCGACGCGGCGACGGCCGCTATCACGGCACCGGGCGGCCAGCTGGCCGTCGGCAAGGCAGTCATCCGCGGGGCCGAATATCCCGTGTTCGAGCATGCGCCGCCGAGCCTGAGGGAGTTCCTGGGCTTTTTCCTGCCTGCGCATGGGGACAAGGAGTTCGTGGTGTTCGACGGCGAGCGGCTGAGCTTTGCCGATGTGCAGGCGCAGGCGACCCGGGTGGCGGCGATGCTGCAGCACCGGCACGGCATTTCGAAGGGTGATCGCGTGACGATTGCGATGCGCAACTACCCCGAATGGATCTCCACCTTCATGGGCGCGATCATGATCGGTGCCATCGTGGTTCCGATGAATGCCTGGTGGAAGACCGACGAGCTTTCCTATGGGCTGAAGGATTCGGGGTCGCGGCTGGCGATCGTGGACGAGGAGCGGCTTCGGCGGATTGCCGACATCACCGATCTGAAGATCCCGCTGGTGGCGGTGAGGACCAGCAAGGCGGTGGCGCAGGGGCTTGGCGCCGAGACGCTGGAGGATGCGCTGGCGGAGTCTCCGGAGGCGCCCTGGTATCTGCCGCCGCTCTATCCCGAAGACGATGCGACCATCATGTACACGTCGGGCTCGACGGGGGCGCCGAAGGGGGCGGTCTCGACCCATCGGGCGATCGTTGCCGGCACCCTGAACTATCTGGTGCAGGGCCTTTCGATGCTGCAGCTGGCGCAGGCGCAGGGAATGGAGCTGCCCGAGCAGCAGGTGATGCTGCTGAACGTGCCGCTGTTCCACATCACGGGGTCCGTGCCGGTGATGCTGGTGTCGGTCGCGATCGGGCGCAAGCTGGTCATCATGCACAAGTGGGACGCCGGGGAAGCGCTGCGGCTGATCGAGAAGGAACGCTGCACCTATTTCGTGGGCGTGCCGACCATGTCGCTGGAGCTGATGCAGCACCCGGACCGGGAGAAGTTTGACCTGTCCACGCTGGTGGACATTGCCGGCGGGGGCGCGCCGCGGCCGGCCGAGCATGTGGGCCGGCTGGCTGACGCCTTTCCGGGCAAGAACCCGGCGATCGGCTATGGCCTGACCGAGACCAACGGGGTGGGCGCGGGCAACATCCGCGACAATTACCGGCTGAAGCCGGCGTCGACCGGGCGGGCTTCGAAGCCGATGGTGGAGATCATGATCGCCGACGACGACATGTCGGAGCTGGGCGTGGAGGAAGTCGGCGAGGTCTGCATCAGGAGCTCCGCCAATGTGCGCGGATACTGGAACAAGCCGGAGGCGACCGCATCGGCCTTCACCGCTGACGGCTGGTTCCGCACCGGCGACCTGGGCAAGCTGGACGAGGACGGTTACCTGTACATCGTCGACCGCAAGAAGGACATCATCATCCGGGGCGGGGAGAATATCTCGGCCGTGGAGGTGGAAGCTGCGATCTACACCCATCCGGCGGTTGCCGAAGCGAGCGTGTTCGGCCTTCCCGACGAGCGGCTTGGCGAGATCGTGGGCGCAGTCGTGTTCCTGAAGCCGGGCGAGAAGCTGGAGCCGGAAAGCCTGATCGAGTTCGTGAAGCGCGAGCTTGCGGCGTTCAAGGTTCCGGCTCGGCTGTGGCTGCACGACCAGCCGTTGCCCAAGCTGGGATCGGGCAAGATCGACAAGGTGGGGCTGCGCGCGCACTTCCGCGGGGTGCATCTGGGGCGCGCGGCCTGAGGACCTTTGCCCCCGGCTTCAAGGGCCGGGGGGTGGCCTTCCGAATTCGAGGCCGGGGATGGCCTCGCCTGGGGTGCCGGCGACGGCTGCCTTGTAGGCGGCATGCCCGACCGGGCCGAATGCGAGCAGCATCGACAGCGCGGTGACAAGCGGCAGGGCTGCGAGTCCGATGGGCCAGGCCGGGTGGAGTCGCCCATCCTCGCGCCATTCGCGTGCAGCAAGCCAGAGCGGGAACAGCAGGCCCGGGATCAGCGCGATTTCCATTGCCCAGGGCATCAGCAGCGGCATTGGCAGGATCCGGCCGAAGCCCGGGCCCATGATGGCGGCAAGCGCGCAGAGGTGGAGGCGGCGGTGCCAGCCGGTGTCGTGCCGGAGCATGATCGCGGCGCCTGCGAGGCCAGCGAACACAAGGAGCGAGGCCAGATCCTCGAACAGGAAGAGCTGGGGGCGGAAGATGAAGGGGGTTCGGCCCTGCTGCACGGCGCCGATGACGACGGCGAAGGCAGCCGGGATCATGACGATGATCCAGGCGACGCCGAGCCAGCCGAGCCGGCGGTGGAGATCGATGCGGCTGGTGGCGGCGAGGCCGGCCTGCAGCACGCTGATGGCGACCCAGCCGAAGAAGATGACGCCATGGATGTGCACGACGACCGGCGCGGTGAAGCTTGAGCGGCCGGCGGCGAACTGCATTGCGAAACCCAAAGCCAGCGTGATGGCCATTGCGACAGTGACCCAGGCCTGTCGCCGCCAGGCTGCCATTTGTGGCGCGATTGACCTGGATGCCATCCTGTTAGTCCCCCTGATGTCTCCTGCCATCATGCCCCCTACCGTCGCCGCCGGGGCTGGTCTAGGAAACTTCCGTCATTTCGGGATCTGCTGTGGGGGATTGGTGCAGGACAGGACAGCAGCACTGGGCTTTTGCTTGCGCAGGGCGGGGGCGGCCGACGCTGCAGCGGTCCGCGACCTGTTCTGCCGGAGCTATGCCGACACCTTTGGCCACACCTACCAGCCGGCGGTGATGGAGCGCTGGTTCGAGGACAGCTGTACGCTGGAGCGGTTCCGGGGCGAATGCACGGACGCCGACTTTGCGATCTTCCTGGCGGAGGACGGGGGCGGGCGGCTGCTGGGTTATTGCACCCTTGGCCCCTATGACATCGAGCCGGAGACGGTGAAGCGCTGGTGGGTGCTGCGGCAGCTGTATCTGGACCCGGCCGCCAAGGGGACCGGGCTGGGGCAGGCGTTGCTGGAGCAGGGACTGTCCGAGGCGCGGGCGCGGGGGTTCGAGGAGCTGTATCTGACGGTGTGGATCGAGAATCATCGGGCCCGGCGCTTCTACGAGCGCAACGGCTTCGTGGAGGTGGGGCGCTATGAATTCGTGGTGGGTGACCAGGTGGATGACGACCGTATCCTGAGGCTGACGCTGTGATTGCAAGGCTGGAGGCACGAACGCTGGCGAGCCCGCATGGGTTCCTGGGGCGGACCGGGGGCGTTTCGCAGGGAATTTTCGCAAGCCTGAACGTTGGGCTGGGATCGAGCGACGATCCCGTCGCTGTTCGGGAGAACCGGGCGCGGGCGCTGGTGGCTGTTGCGCCCGGCGCGCGGCTGGTGACGCTGCACCAGGTGCACAGCGCGCTGTGCGTGGTGGCGGGCGACTGGCCGGAAAATGCAAGACCCGAGGCAGACGGGCTTGTGACCGACCGACCGGGGCTGGCGCTTGGCATCCTGACAGCCGATTGTGCGCCGCTGTTGCTGGAGGATGCCGCCTCTGGCGTGATCGGGGCCTGCCATGCCGGCTGGAAGGGTGCGCTTGGCGGGGTGATCGGCGCGACAGTGGAGGCGATGGTGCGCCTGGGGGCACGGCCCGAGCGGATCGCGGCGGCCGTGGGGCCATGCATCGGGCGCCGCTCCTATGAGGTGGACGTCGGGTTCCGCCTGCGCTTCGAAGCGGCGGATCCGGCGAACGGCGGATTCTTCACCGACGGGCGGGCTGGGCACGCCTGGTTCGACCTGGAGGGCTATTGCCTGAAGCGGCTGGCCGAGGCCGGGGTGGGACGAGCCGAGGGGCTTGGCGCTGACACGAAGGCAGATCCGGGGCGCTTCTTCAGCTATCGCCGCAAGACGCTGGCTGGTGAGCCGGACTATGGTCGGCAGCTGAGTTTGATCGCGCTTCCGGCCTGATACGACGAGGGGGCCCGAAGGCCCCCTCTTGGATGCTGCGATTTCGACCAGGCTCAGCCCTTGGTGGAAGCGTAGAGTTCCCACAGGCCGGCGATTTCCGAGAGCGAGCCGGCGGGCACCGACTTGAAGGTCTGGCGTGCGGCAGGAGCCTGGCCAGCGCGGACCTGGGCGATCCCCTTGAACAGGGTGGCTTCTGCCGCATTCGGGCCCTTTTGTGCCGTTGTGAAGGCTGCGACAGCCTGCGGGTACTGGCCGGCGCCGAGGAAGGCGTTGCCGGCTGCAAGCGCGGTGGTCGGGGATTTGGCACCGGCAGGGGCCGACGCAAGCGCTGCTGCCTGGCGCTTGGCCGAGGCTTCGATCAGCCGGTTGTTCATGCCGTCGGCGACCGTCAGGACGCCCGCTTCCTGGGCTGCCTTGACCGCATCGGCAGCGACACCCGGCTGACCTCCAACGATCGCGAGCTTGGAGAATTCCTGCACATCCGCTTCGGTCGTGAGGTTCCCGGTCTCGCGCATAAGGTGGTAGAGGCCGAGCTTGGCGTCGCGCGACATGGGCGAAGCCTTCATGTCGAGCAGCAGGGCCCGCCAGCGGTTCGGGGTCGGGTCAAGGCGAATGAGCTTCTGGATCGTGCCGATGTAGGCCTTCTTGTCGCCCATCTTGAATTGGGCGTTCGCCAGGTTCTGGAGGGCGGCCGGGTTGTTCGGGTTCTTGTCCACCATCTGCTGGTAGATCTTCGCGGCTTCTGCCGGCTTGCCCTGCATCAGGTAGGATTGGGCGACGATGGTGGTCTGCCCCGACTTTTTCGCGGCTGCGATCGCCTTGTCATATTGGCGGGCCTGATAATAGAGGGGCGCGAGCTGGCTGGCGGGGGCGCCGATACGCTCCAGTTCGGCGGCGGCTGCGCCGTAGTTGCCGGCCCGGGTGTAGACGAACGCTGCCATCTGGGCGACCTTGGTGCGCTCGTTCGCGGTGGTGGCGGCCGAGCGGGCCTGGTTCACATAATTCTGGGCAGCGGCTGTGTTGCCGGCCTTGGCGGCGTTTGAGGCCTGTTGCAGCGGCTTGCCGACAGCAGGCGAAAGCGCCTGGGCGATTGCTGCGCCACCAAGGATTGGAAGGCCCGCAAGCGGAGCCGTGGCGAGTGCCAGGGCGATGAGCGAATGCCTTGAAACCAGCTTCATTGACGACCTTTCCTGTCGATGGAAACGCATGAGCACTATTCGGGTTCCTGCCACAGCCCTGCTGGCGATGACCTGAACGGACCGGATAATGCCCCCGCCTCCCGTGCGACCTCTGGCATAAGGGATGCTTGGGCCCAAGAAAAGGTGCCTTTTGGCAGGGTGGGGCGTTGATGGCGGGCTGTTTTGACAGCAGGGCGCAATGCGCTAGTGGCCAAGGCACATTCAACAGACAAGCGAGCACAGCCAGACGTGACAACAGCTTTCATTTTCCCCGGGCAGGGGAGCCAGTCTGTCGGAATGGGCAAGGCCATGGCGGACGCAAGCCCGGTTGCCCGCTGCATTCTGGAAGAGGTGGACGAGGCGCTGAAGCAGAAGCTGAGCAGCCTGATGTTCGAGGGGCCGGAAGACACGCTGACGCTGACGGCCAATGCCCAGCCTGCGATCATGGCGGCAAGCCTGGCAGCACTTGCGGTGCTGGAGCAGGAAGGCGGCATTCGACTTTCGGAAAAGGCGTCGTTCGTGGCCGGGCACAGCCTTGGCGAATACACGGCGCTTGCAGCAGCTGGCGCGCTGGACGTGGAAGCAGCCGCCAGGCTGTTGCGGCGGCGTGGCGAGGCAATGCAGGCTGCGGTGAAGCCCGGCGATGGCGCAATGGCAGCGATCCTTGGCCTGACCTTCGAGGAGGTGCAGGCGATTGCCGCCGAAGCCGCGCAGGGAGAGGTGTGCGCGGCGGCCAATGACAATGCGCCGGGGCAGGTGGTGGTGTCTGGGCATGTGGAGGCGGTTGCCCGGGCGATCCGAATGGCGAAGGAACGGGGCAGCCGGCACTCGGTTCTTTTGCCGGTGTCTGCGCCGTTCCACTGCCCGCTGATGGCGCCGGCCGCGGACGCGATGGCCGAGGCGCTGGCGGCGGTTTCGATGATGGCGCCTGTGGTGCCGCTTTTCGCCAATGTGACGGCATCTGCCGTTGCCGACCCGGCCGAGATCAAGCGGCTGCTGGTGGTGCAGGTGACGGGCACGGTCAGGTGGCGCGAATCGGTGCTAGCGATGCAGGAAGCCGGGGTGACGCGGATGGTGGAGCTTGGTGGCCGGGTGCTGGGGCCGATGGTGAAGCGGATTGCACCCGACATCCAGAATCTCAGCGTGACGCGGCCCGAGGATATCGAGGCGGTGCTGAAGGCGCTTTGAGACCGGGCGCAGCCTGCAAGCGCGACCGCGCGCCCGGAGCTAAGCGGAGGAGCCGCCGAAGGCGGAAAGACAGTTTCGGGCGCAGCCCGCAAGCGCGACTGCGCGCCCGGAGCGAAGCGAAGGAGAAAAGAATATGTTCGATCTGAACGGCCGGACGGCGCTGGTGACGGGCGCGAGCGGGGGGATTGGCGGCGCGATTGCGCGCACGCTGAAGGCACGTGGCGCAAAGCTGGCGCTTTCGGGAACCCGGGCCGAGGCCTTGCAGGCGCTGGCCGACGAGCTTGGCGGAGCCGAGGTTCTGCCGTGCCGGCTGGATGTGGCCGACGAGGTGGAGGCGCTGGTTCCTTCGGCTGTGGAGAAGCTGGGGCAGCTGGACATATTGGTGAACAATGCCGGCATCACCCGCGACGGGCTGGCGATGCGGATGAAGGACGAGGACTGGGCGGCCGTTATCCGGGTGGACCTGGAGGCGGCGTTCCGGCTTTCGCGCGCGGCGCTGAGGCCGATGATGAAGGCCCGGCACGGGCGGATCATATCGATCAGTTCGGTGGTGGGCTCGATCGGCAATCCTGGGCAGGCCAATTATGCGGCTGCCAAGGCAGGGCTTGAGGGGATGACCCGCAGCCTGGCGGCCGAAGTGGCGAGCCGCAACGTGACGGTGAACTGCGTGGCGCCGGGGTTCATTTCCTCGGCGATGACGGACGCGCTGAGCGACGAGCAGAAAGCAAAGATGTTCGAGCGGATTCCGGCCGGGCGGTTCGGAGCCGGTTCGGACGTGGCGGCAGCGGTTCTGTGGCTGGCGAGCGACGAGGGCGGCTATGTGACCGGGCAGGCTGTTCATGTGAACGGTGGGATGTTCATGGCGTGAGGACCGCCGCCTCTGGCTTGCGCGCACAATCCGGGACCGCTAGGGCTTGAAGGGCAATCCACGGGGGCTGCGTGTGGCGTGGTTTTCCCGAACGAAGGGGTTAGAGGAATGAGCGAAGTCGCCGAACGGGTGAAGAAGATCGTTGTCGAGCATCTGGGCGTCGAAGCCGAGAAGGTGACCGAAGAGGCCAGCTTTATCGACGATCTGGGCGCGGACAGCCTGGACACGGTCGAGTTGGTGATGGCGTTCGAGGACGAGTTCGGCGTGGAAATTCCCGACGATGCGGCCGAGAAGATCCTGACGGTGAAGGACGCGATTGCCTTCATTGCGGCCAACGGCAAGTAAGGCTTCGGGCGGGCTGCGCCTGGCGCGGCCTGCATCCGGACCCGTGAACGGTCTCGGGGGCGGTTTGCCCTTCGGGGCCGTTTCCATTTTTTGGGGCTGCCGCTATGGCGGGTTAAGGGGCACCACCGGCAAAGCCGGGGTGCGAGAGGATTACAGGAGAGTGAGATGCGCCGCGTTGTCGTGACGGGCCTTGGGCTCGTGACCCCGCTGGGTGGGACTGTGGGGCAGACGTGGGAGCGGCTGCTGGCCGGCGAGTCCGGGGCAGGACCGATCACCCGCTTCGATGCGACCGACTATGCCTGCCGCATCGCCTGCGAGGTGAAGCCGGCGGATTTCGACCCCAATCTGCGGGTCGACCACAAGGTGCAGCGCCAGGTGGATCCCTTCATCGTCTATGGCATCGATGCGGCCGGCCAGGCGCTGGAGGATGCGGGCCTGACGGGGATGACCGAGGAGGAGCGGTTCCGCGCCGGCACGCTGATCGGATCGGGAATCGGTGGCCTGCCGGGCATCGCCGAGGAAGCGATCGTTCTGCACGAGCGGGGCCCGAGGCGGGTGAGCCCGCACTTCGTGCACGGGCGGCTGATCAACCTGGTGTCGGGCCAGGTTTCCATCAAATATGGCCTGATGGGCCCCAACCATGCGGTCGTGACGGCCTGCTCGACCGGCGCCCATGCCATCGGCGACGCGGCGCGGCTGATCGCGCTGGACGATGCCGACGTGATGGTGGCCGGTGGCACCGAGGCGACCATCTGCCCGATCGGGATTGCGGGCTTTGCCCAGGCGCGGGCGCTTTCGACCGGTTTCAACGACGAGCCGACACGGGCCAGCCGCCCCTGGGACAAGGGTCGCGACGGCTTCGTGATGGGCGAAGGCGCTGGCATCGTGGTGCTGGAGGAGTATGAGCGCGCGAAGAAGCGCGGCGCCAAGATCTATGGCGAAGTGGTGGGCTATGGCCTGACGGGCGACGCCTATCATGTGACGGCGCCGCACCCGGAAGGGTCGGGCGCGTTCCGCTCGATGCAGATGGCCCTGAAGCGGGCCGGGCTGAACCCGGGCGACATCGATTATGTGAACGCGCACGGCACCTCCACCCCCATGGGCGACGAGCTGGAGCTTGGCGCGGTGAAGCGGCTGTTCGGCAACGCCATCGAGACCATGTCGATGAGCAGCACCAAGTCGGCGATCGGGCACCTGCTGGGCGGCGCCGGGGCGGTGGAGAGCATCTTCACGCTGCTGGCGATGCGGGACCAGATCGTGCCGCCGACCCTGAACCTGGAAGACCCGTGCGAGGGTGCCGAAGGGGTCGACCTGGTGCCTTGGAAGGCCAGGGAGCGCAAGGTGGAGGCCGTGCTGAACAACAGCTTCGGCTTTGGCGGGACCAACGCGACGGTGGTGTTCCGGAAGGTCTGACGCGATGGCGGGGGCGAAGGTCGCGGGCCAGCCCCGCTGGGTTGTCTGGGGCGCCATCCTGTCGCTGGTTGCCCTGCTGTCGATGAGCGTGTGGACGGCGACGATGTGGCGCCGCGCGCCGCTGCCCGGGGCCGAGCGGATCGAGGTGGAGATCCCGCGCGGTGCCTCGATCGGGCAGGCGGCCGACCTGCTGGAGAAGGCGGGTGTCGTGGAGAGTTCGGAGGCGTTCGAGCTGCTGGCGCGCGCGCTTGGCGATGACCGGGACATCCAGTTCGGCACCTATGGCTTCTTCGAGGGCGAGGGCTGGGCCAGCATCCTGGAGCGGCTGAAGCGCGGCGACACGCTGATCGTGCGCATACCCATTCCCGAGGGCATGCCCAGCGTGCAGGTGGCCGAGCGGCTGAACGGCGTGGGGCGGCTGAAGGGGCAGGTGGAGGTGCCGGCCGAAGGGACGGTTCTGCCTGCGACCTATGAGGCGAAGATTGGCGAGACACGGGCCGATGTGCTGAAGCGCATGCAGGTGGCGATGACCGAGGAGCTCGACCGGCTGTGGGAGCGACGGTCGGAGACCAGTGTGGTGAAGAGCAAGGACGAGGCGGTGATCCTGGCTGCCATTGTCGAGAAGGAAACCGGCGATCCTTCGGAACGGCGGCGGATCGCGGGTCTCTACAGCAACCGGCTGAAGCAGGGGATGCTTCTGCAGGCGGACCCGACGGTGATCTATCCGGTGACCAGGGGCAAGCCGCTGAAGCGGCGGATCAGGCAATCGGAGCTGCGCGCCGACAACGGCTACAACACCTATGTCAGGAAAGGCCTGCCGCAGGGGCCGATCACCAACCCGGGGCGCGAAAGCCTTGCCGCCGTGCTGGACCCGGAAGTGCATGAGTATCTCTACATGGTGGCCGACGGGACCGGCGGGCACGCCTTTGGGCGCACCTATGAGGAGCACCAGGCCAATGTGGTGAAGTGGCGTGCCTATCGCCGCGAGAAGGGCATCTGAGCGCGGCTGCCGTTTATCGGGCTGGTGAAAGCCGCTGTCTCCTCAGCCTGATCGCTACCAGGCCGAAACCCGCAAGCATCATTGTCCAGCTGGCGGGCTCGGGCACGATGCCAAAATGGGTAATCCTGGCCTCTGTAAAGGTGCAGTCGTGACCAAGCCCGCTGGTTGAAGGGATGCAGCTGCCTGCTGGACCCATGAAGTCGACGATGGTGCCCAGCCGGCTGTTGCTGATGGAGCCATCTTCATTTTCCCAGCTATAGCGAAGGCCGGGCAAGGAAAGCCGGTACCTGTCTCCATCGATCGGGAGGCCCAGACGAAGCTCCAGATAGTATTTGAGCTTGGGATCCTCGTCCAACGGGATGGTCAGCTCGATACCCGCAGCCCCCGTCGGCTCGAAACCAAGCTTTCCGGGCAGATCCGCGCCGAACGGGTCTGCCACGAACTCGGTCTTCACATGTATCGGGCCGATACCGCCATCGATCCGACCGGAGGGGATGTTGATCCAGACCAGGGGCAGCGTCGCGACCGCCTGGTAGCGGACTGACCATCGGTCCTCGTTGTAGACGTCCACATCATAGCTGATCTGTGGCCCGATTGTCAGGTTGCCATCAGTTGTGAGGTTGAACCCGATCCCAACGCTGACCCCATTATCGCAGCAGTAAGGGGTTACAATCGGGGTCAGTGTCGCGGATGCCGGATCAGCGGCGAATGCCGCCCCACAGGCGATTGCCCCTGCAAGGAGAAGACGTGAGCCTGAATTGCGAATGTGTTCGGGACCTTGCATGTCACCCTCCTGCTGCCACGAGCCCCGAGCAAATGACCTGGAATGGCAATTCTGCATTGATTTCGATCATTGCAAGCTTGGCGTTTTGGCCCGGCCTGCTTGACCGGGCGGGAGAGAGGGGCCTAACGCCTTTCACCGATGACCAGCGCCCGATTTTCTTCGCCGAGAACGCTCTACGACAAGATCTGGGACGACCATCTGGTCAGCACCCGGGAGGATGGCACCAGCCTGGTCTTCATCGACCGGCATCTGATCCACGAGGTGACGACGCCGCAGGCTTTTGCAGGGCTTCGTGCGGCCGGACGGCGGGTGCGGCGGCCCGACCTGACGCTGGCGGTGCCCGACCACAATGTGCCGACGACGAGCCGGGCGCTGCCGATCCTTGATCCGATGTCGAAGGCGCAGCTGGAGGCGCTGGCACGCAATTGCGCCGATTTCGGGGTGGAGATGTTCGCCATCGATGCGCCGGAACAGGGCATCGTCCATGTCATCGGGCCGGAGCAGGGGTTCACTTTGCCGGGGCTGACGATTGTCTGTGGTGACAGCCATACCGCGACGCACGGGGCGTTCGGGGCCCTGGCCTTCGGCATCGGCACGTCGGAGGTGGAGCATGTGTTCGCGACGCAGACGCTGCTGCTGCGCCAGTCGAAGGCGATGGAAGTGCGGGTGACGGGGAAGCTTGGCTTCTCGATCTCGCCCAAGGATGTGGCGCTGGCGATCTGTTTGAAGCTCGGCACCGGCGGCGGTACCGGCCATGTGATTGAGTACACCGGCGAGGTGATCCGCGACATGTCGATGGAAGGCCGCATGACGGTCTGCAACATGGCGATCGAGGCGGGCGCGCGGGCCGGGCTGGTGGCGCCGGACGAGAAGACCTTTGCCTATGTCGAGGGGCGGCCGCGGGCGCCCAAAGGCGCCGTGCGTCGCCGTATGGCTGGCGCCGCACACGATCGTCAGCCCCGGCAGGGTGAACCCCTGCTCCGGCCCGATGACATG
>JBGTBK010000265.1:0-4923 GCA_041749355.1 Sandaracinobacter sp.
TGCCAGCCTGGAGAGCAGCGCCGAAAGCGTGACCCCGAGCAAGAAGGCCCCGATCAGCGCCGCCGCGATGGCAGCGGCCGCGCCTTCGCTTGCGGCACCCACGCCAAGCCTTGTCGAGTTGCCGCTCATGAACGACACGAAGAAACCGCCCATCCCGAGGAAGCCAACCGCATCGACAAAGCCGGCAAGCGCTGCCAGCGCTGCGGCGAGCGCCTTTTCGGTGCGGTCGAGGGCGATCATGCCGCCGAACGTAGCGGCCGCTGCCGGGCAAATGCAAACGGGCCGCCCCCGGTCTCCCGGAAGCGGCCCGTACCCAGTGGTGCGACCCAAAGGGCAGGTCTTTTTCGATCCGAAACCTCAGTCAGCGACCCGACCGGTCCGCTTGCGGCGGCCGTTCGCTGTCAGGCCGATCATCGAGAAGCCGGCGAACAGGGTGGCGAGGCTGGCGAAGTCCGGCGCGACACCTGTGGCTGCAAGGGCTGGCGATGCGACACTGAAAGCGACGACTGCAAAAACGAACGGTGCGGACATTCGATTGACCCTTTTTGTTCTTGGTCTTGGGTTCTTGGTCTTGGCTTGCGGCCGGGTTGGCCCGGTCCGCTGCAACATGCTTACCAGATGCCAACTGGTCCTGCTGTTAACCATTGTGAACCGCTTGCCCAGCGCCCCTGCGCCGGTCCGTTGGTTCGGCTCGCCCTGTGGAGTGAGCCCGGCCGAGCGCGCCGATGCGCCGGTGCTATTCGGCGGCCAGTGGAAGCGGAGCGCCAAGGCCGGCAAACGGCAGCGACTTGCGCAAACCCTCGACGACTCGGGCAATCGAGACCGCGAGCAGCTGGAACCCCGCGTGCGGCGCAAGCGAGCCCATGTCCATGTAGAGTGTCCGGTCGAACTCCAGCTGCACGCAATGCAGCCCTTCGGACGGGCGGCCGTGCCGCTCGGTGGTGTGCCCGCCGGCATAGGGAATGTTCCGGCCGACCTTCAGCCCCTCGGCCCGAAACGCTGACTCCAGCCAGTCGACCAACGCAGGCGCCGCGCTGCGTCCGTTGAGGTCGCCGAGCACAAGGTGCGGGGGCTCGATACCATCGAGGGGCGGCATGGAATGGATGTCGAGAAGAACGGCAAAGCCATGCCGCTGCCGGGCGCGTTCAAGGCCGTCGGCAAGGGCCCGGTGCCAGGGCCTGTGCAGGGCCGCCAGCCGCTCCTCGGCAAGGCTTGCCGGCAGCCGCGCCTGGTGGATCGGCTGGTTCGGCCCGGCAACGCGCGGGAACAGGCCATAGCCCCGGCGCACCCGTTCCGTGAGGCGAGGGGTGCGCACGACCATGCCTGCGAACATCGATGGATCGAGTTCGTCCTCGGCACGGTTCAGATCAATGACGGCCCGACTGTGGGTCGCTTCCAGCAGCGGCACGCCAAGGGCTGCGCTGTCGGCCAGCAGCGCGCCGACATGCGCATCTTCCATCCGCCGAAGCGCTGGCGCACCAAGGCGGCTGCCGGCCAGAAATCCCTCCGGCAGGTCCGTGCCGCTGTGCGGCGACGACAGGATCAGGGGCGAGCTGCCATCCAGCGCGCCCGTCAGGCGCCAGGGGCTCATGCCAGAAGCCCCGGGATGTGCGCCTTGAACTGGAAGAAGCCGCGGGTGGCATGCGGCCAGGCGCGGCTGTCCCAGGGGCGGCGCACCGGCACCAGGCGCAGGCCAGCGGCCGTGCAGGCCTCGGCCATCAGGGCAATCCGGTCGGCCACAGGTCCGACGGGCGCAAAGGGTGTCAACACCTGGGTCAGGCCATGCCCGTGCGCCCAGTCGACGATGGCACGAGGGAGATCGTCGACGGGCAGGCGCTCGGCCGAGTTTCCCACAAGCAGGGCGGCCCGGTCCAGCCCGTCGGCAAGGCTGGTGTTGGCATAGAGGCGCTTGCCGTCCGCCGGGTCGCCATCGATCGAAGTGGCCCCAGCAACAGCCCGAAGCGGCGCCGGCCAAACGAGGCTTTCGGCGCACAGATCCTCGGTATGGAGGAACAGGCCCGAAGGCGCATCCGGGTCGGCCGTTGGCAAGGCCGCAAGGGCTGCTGGATGGACGGGGCTTTCGGGCGCCGGCAGGTCAGCCAGCGTTGCCAGCGGCGCATCCACCCGGAACCGCCCGCCGGATGAGCGGCGGATGGTGTCGGCGCTTGCCAGATAGGTCTTGCCCTGCGTCTGCAGCCCGGCAACCCAGCGCCAGCCCAGCGTGTTCGACGCCGGGCAGGCATCGAGCAGGTGGCAAAAGAAGAAGTCCGCCCCCAACTGCCAGGGCAGGCGCAGCGTGAAGATCCAGATGCTGGCGAAGTTCATCCGCGCATGGTTGTGCAGATAGCCCGTCTCCTGCAACTCCTTCGCCCAGAAATCGAAGCAGTCGATGCCGGTCCGGCCCGAAACCGCTTCGGCGAAACCGGCCGCGAGCCCCGCGTTGCGCCCCAGTTCGCCCTCCAGCCGCTCCACATCTGCCAGATATCGGGTCCAAACCAGCGGGCGGGCCTGCAGCCAGCCGCGCCAATAGCTGCGCCAGCACACCTCCATCACGAACTTCTCGGCCGCCTCGAAGCCATGCGCCCCGACAGCGGCACGCGCCACCTCCTCCTCGGTCAACAGGCGGCGGCGGATGGCGGGCGAAAGCTCCGAAACGGCCGAGCGCTGCCCGGGGCCTTCATCGAAATTGCGCCGTGCCGCGTAGGCCCGGCCACTGCGCGGCAGAAAGGCTGCCAGCCGATCGAGCGCGTCAGCGCGTGTTGCGGGAAAGGCCATTGCGGCCTGCTAGGCCCGGTCAGCCGCCGGGCAAACGCGCATATTGTCCCGGGTGTGCTGCTTCCGGGTCAGACGGTAAAGCTCTCGCCGCAGCCGCAGGAGCCCTTGGCGTTGGGGTTCTGGAACACGAAGCCGGCCGTGAAGTCATCTTCCTGCCAGTCCATCACCGAGCCGATCAGGTACAGCAGCGATCCGCCATCGACGAACAGGGTGCCCGATGGCGTCGCGATCGCCTCGTCGCCAGGCTTTGGAGCGTCCACATAGTCGATCGAATAGGCGAGCCCCGAACAGCCCCGCTTCGGCGTCGAAAGGCGCACGCCGGCCACCGGCCCGGGAGCCTTGGCGATCAGGTCCGCGATTCGCTTCTCGGCACCAGCCGTCAGGGTGATGGGCGCCGGGCGAGGCCGCGCCGGAGGGCGTTCAGTCGTTGTCGTGCTCATAGCATTCCAAGCTCCAGCCGCGCCTCGTCCGACATCGAGGCCGGGTTCCAGGGCGGATCCCACACAAGGTTCACATCAGCCGTCGCGACACCGGGCACCGCCATCACGCGCAGTTCCACCTCGCCCGGCATGGTCTCGGCAACCGGGCAGTGCGGGGTGGTGAGCGTCATGCTGATCGTCACATGCCCTTCATCAACGTCCACACCATAGATAAGGCCGAGGTCGTAGATATTCACGGGGATCTCGGGATCGAAAATGTCCCTGAGCGCCGCAATCACCGCGTCCTTCAGGGTTTCGCCTTCCAGCAGCTCGGCTGTCTCGTCCTTCTCGCGCAGGAACCCATCGAGATAGTCGCGCTGGCGCCCCACCAGCGCTGCCGGGGTGTCGCCGGCCAGCGGCGGCTGCTTCGGCACGGGCGGCACCGAATCCACAATCTCGACCTCGAAACGTCGGACCGTCTCTTCGCTCATCCGAAAATCCTCATCGTGCGTTCAATGCCCTTCACCAGCGCGGCGACATCGGCCTCGCTGGAGTGGGCGGAAAAACTGGCCCGCGCGGTCGCCGGAACCCCCAGCCACTGCATCAGCGGTTGTGCGCAATGGTGCCCGGCGCGGATGGCCACTCCGCCCTCGTCCAATATGGTGGCGACATCGTGCGGGTGAACCTCTCCGACGGCAAAGCTCAGGATGCCGGCCGAATCCGAAGGCCCGAACAGCTGCACGCTGTTCAGCCGCTCGAGCGACGCCCGCGCCATCGCAAGCAGCGCCCGCTCGTGCGCATCGATGGCCTCGATGCCAAGCTGCTCCACCCAGTCGATCGCAGCATGCAGCCCGATCGCGCCCACGATGTGCGGCGTTCCCGCCTCGAAGCGCTGCGGCCCGCTGGCATAGGTGACGCGCTCGAAGCGCACCTCGTCGATCATTGCGCCGCCGCCCTGCCAGGGTGCCATGTCGGCCAGCACGGACTTGCGCACCCACAGCACCCCAAGCCCGGTCGGGCCATAGAGCTTGTGCGACGAAAAGCAGTAGAAATCGGCCCCAAGCGCGGCCACGTCCACCTTCAGGCGGGGCGCTGCCTGGCAGCCGTCCAGCAACATCAGCGCGCCCACGGCATGGGCCGCGTCGGCAATCCGCCGCGCGTCCACCACCCCGCCCAGCACGTTCGACACATGGGCCACCGCAACCAGCTTCGTGGCCGGCCCGATCAGAGCGATCAGCGCATCCTCATCGATCCGTCCGTCGTCGGTCAGCGGCGCGACGTCGATCTCCGCCCCCACCCGGTCCGCTAGCATCCGCCAGGGCACGATGTTGGAATGATGCTCCAGACGGGTCAGAACGATCCTGTCGCCCGGGCCGATGTTGGCCGCGCCCCAGCTGTTCGCCACCAGGTTGATCGCCTCGGTCGCGCCGCGGACGAAGATCGTCTCGTCCGGCCGTCCGCCGATGAAACGGGCAGCTGCCTCGCGTGCAGCCTCATAGGCCTCCGTCATCCGCGAGGAGCGGTTATAGACGCCCCGGTGGACGGTCGCATAATCCTCGGCATAGGCGCGGGTGATCGCCTCCACCACGGCGCGCGGCTTCTGGGCGGTTGCGGCCGCATCCAGATAAGCCCAGTCGGCCGGCACGCCGGGAAACTCGTCGCGCACATCCAGCAGGCGCGGCGCAGTCGCGAAATGGGCCGCGAGCGGCAGGCTGGTCATGTCCGCCGC
>JBGTBK010000266.1:0-5517 GCA_041749355.1 Sandaracinobacter sp.
CGAAAACACCCGCCGCCGGCTCGAGCGCGACAAGGCCGACGCCGTGCAATATGCCGCCGCCGGCTTTGCCCGCGACATGCTCTCGGTTGCCGACAACATGGCCCGCGCGCTCGAGGCGCTGCCGACAGACGACGCCTTTGCCAACCTGCGCAACGGGCTCGAAGCGACCCAGCGCGAGCTGGTCAGCATCTTCGAACGGCACGGCATCAAGCGCGTTCCGGCAACCGGCCTTCCGCTCGATCCCAACTGCCACCAGGCGATGGTCGAGGTGGAATCCAACGCGGAACCCGGCACCATCGTGTCCGAGCTGCAGGCCGGCTGGATGCTGAAGGACCGGCTGCTCAGGCCCGCCCTCGTCACCGTCGCCAAGGCGCGCAGCGAAGCCGCCTGATCAATCTTTCATCCGGGGCAATCACATGATCATCATCATCGGGCGGGCCGAAGTGGATCCGGATCGGGTGGAGGAACTCCGCCCGGCGCTTCAGGCCATGATGCGGCAGACCTTCGAGGAATCGGGCTGCCTGTCCTACAGCCTTGCAGTCGAGGACCCGGGCGGCAACGGCCGGCCGGCGGTGCTCGCGATCACCGAGCGCTGGGAGGACGAATGCGCGCTGAAGGCGCATTTCGAAAGCGACCATATGGCGGCCTTCAACAAGGCGGCAGAGGGCGCGATCTGGTCCATCGACGTGAGGATGTTCGACGGCGCGAACGAACGGCCGCTCTCGCTGGGATAATCCTACCCGATCGGAAAGGGCAGCAGCGCGCGATAGGCCTCCAGCGGGGGCCGGTCCTTCAGCCGCAGCCCTTGCGCCAGCAGATAGGCGTCCTTCACCAGCTCGGCCTGCTGCTCCAGCCCATAGGCGGCAAAGGGCTTGCCGGGCACCAGCGGCAGGTATCGGTAGCGCGCGAACGGCGGCCGCCTGAGGATCAGGTTGATGCCGCACTGGTGCTGCCACACATGGGTCAGCTCGTGCACGAAATGGCCGCGCAGCCAGGCCGACTCGGCCGAAAAATCCGCGCTCCACACATCGCCGTTGGGGTGGAACCACAGATGCCCGTCGGGCGCCATGGTGATCCAGGCCGGCTGCCACATCCACCATTTCAGCCGGTTGATGCGGATGGGATCGAGGTTCAGCGCAGGCCCGAACACGCCCGCTGCAAGCGCCCGCTCGCCTGCACTCAGCGGGCGGCGGTCGAGTGCGGGGAGGACACTGTCCTCAGTGCTGGCCTCAGTGCTGGTGGGCAGGGTCCGACGCCTTGGCGGGTGGCGCCACCGCCGCAGAGGCAGCCCGGGCCTCGGCATCCAGCGTAACCGTCGCCCCCGATTTGAAGCGGAAGGTCAGCGGCAACTTCGCGCCAGGCTTCATGTCGGGCGCAAGGCCGAAGATCATCAGGTGCGAACCGCCGGGCGCAAAGGTCAGCGTGCCCTTGGCCGGAAGCGCAAAGCTCTCCTCCTTGCGCATCTTCATCACGCCATTCTCGTTCGTCATGCTGTGCAACTCGATGCGCTCGGCCTTGGGGCTTGTCACGGCCACAAGCGCATCGGCCGACGCCGTGCCATGGGCCATGAAATAGCCGCCGGCCGGCCGACCGGCGACAGCCGGCAGGCGCACCCAGGCGTCCATCACATGCGGAGTGGCAGGCTTCGGCGCCGCCTGGGCCAGCACCGGCTGGGCAGCGGCAAACAGCAGCGCCGCCGCAAGGGCAGGACGATATGCGGAGAGCAGATGGGCCATTCTCGAATTCCTCGGGTCTGCGGGCGGTCTGCCCATGCCGTGCCGCTCTAGGCGCGCGTGCGGATTCGCTGCAACAGTCTGCCTTTCGGCGCGATGAACGCCCACAAAACATGGGCGCCGCCATTGATGCCGGAACCTGCCCCCCTATATCCGCTGTCGAGACCGGGTGCTTCGGGCACCCATAAAGACCACAAATGACAAGCGCCGGCCCGCACCGGCGCCGCAAACGCAAGAGGACAGGCTATGGCGAAGGTTATCGGTATCGACCTTGGCACCACCAACAGCTGTGTGGCGGTGATGGAAGGGTCGGCCCCCAAGGTCATCGAGAATGCGGAAGGCGCCCGCACCACCCCGTCGCAGGTTGCCTTCGCCAAGGACGGCGAACGGCTGGTCGGCCAGCCTGCCAAGCGGCAGGCCGTGACCAACCCGGAAAACACCGTGTTCGCGGTGAAGCGCCTGATCGGCCGCCGCTTCGACGACCCCCTCACCCAGAAGGACATGGGCCTCGTTCCCTACCGGATCGTCAAGGGCGCCAATGGCGACGCCTGGGTCAATGCCGGCGGCAAGGACTACAGCCCCTCGCAGATTTCCGCCTTCATCCTGCAGAAGATGAAGGAAACCGCCGAAGCCTATCTCGGCGAAACCGTCACCCAGGCCGTGATCACGGTTCCGGCCTATTTCAACGACGCCCAGCGCCAGGCCACCAAGGACGCCGGCCAGATCGCCGGCCTCGAAGTGCTGCGCATCATCAACGAGCCGACCGCGGCCGCCCTTGCCTATGGCCTCGACAAGGGCACCGCTGCCCGCACCATCGCGGTCTACGACCTCGGCGGCGGCACCTTCGACGTGTCCGTCCTCGAGCTTGGCGACGGCGTGTTCGAAGTGAAGTCGACCTCCGGCGACACCTTCCTTGGCGGCGAGGATTTCGACGCCAAGATCGTCGAGTTCCTGGCCGACGAGTTCAAGAAGGCCGAGGGCATCGACCTGCGCACCGACCGTCTTGCCCTGCAGCGGCTGAAGGAAGCCGCCGAAAAGGCCAAGATCGAGCTCTCCTCCTCGGCCACCACCGAAGTGAACCTGCCCTTCATCACCGCCGACGCCACCGGGCCGAAGCACCTCGTGAAGCAGATGGGCCGCGCCGACCTCGAGCGCCTCGTGATCGAGCTGATCGAGCGCACCCGCAAGCCCTGCGTCGATGCCATGAACGAAGCCGGCGTGAAGGCCGAGCAGATCGACGAAGTGATCCTGGTGGGCGGCATGACCCGCATGCCGCGCGTGCGGCAGTTCGTGAAGGACCTGTTCGGCAAGGAGCCCAACACCAGCGTCAACCCGGATGAGGTCGTCGCCATGGGCGCCGCCATCCAGGCCGGCGTGCTGCAGGGCGACGTGAAGGACGTGCTCCTGCTGGATGTCACCCCCTTGAGCCTCGGCATCGAGACGCTGGGTGGCGTGTTCACCCGCATGATCGACCGCAACACCACCATCCCGACCAAGAAGTCGCAGACCTTCTCGACCGCCGACGACAACCAGTCGGCAGTCACGATCCGCGTCTTCCAGGGCGAGCGCGAAATGGCGGCCGACAACAAGCTGCTGGGCCAGTTCGATCTCGTCGGCATTCCGTCGGCACCGCGTGGCGTTCCGCAGATCGAGGTCACCTTCGACATCGACGCCAATGGCCTTGTCGCGGTCAACGCCAAGGACAAGGGCACCGGCAAGGAACAGCAGATCCGGATCCAGCCGTCGGGCGGCCTGTCCAAGGACGACATCGACAAGATGGTGAAGGAAGCCGAGCAGTTCTCGACCGACGACAAGAAGCGCCGGGAAGCCGCCGAGGCCCGCAACCAGGCCGACAGCCTGGTGCACGCGACCGAGCGCCAGCTCGTCGAGCATGGCGACAAGGTGGACGCCGAGACCAGGTCCGCGATCGAGGCGGCTATCGCAGATGTGAAGGCCGTGCTCGATTCGGGCGATGCCGAGCAGATCGCGCCCAAGGCGCAGGCACTGGCGCAGGTCGCGATGAAGCTGGGCGAGGCGGTCTACGCCGCCGAGCAGGCCAAGGCCCAGGCCGGAGCGGAGGGCGCAGAGACCGCAGAGGCCAAGCCGGCCGACGATGTCGTCGATGCCGACTTCACCGAAGTGGACGACAGCAAGAAGTAATCTGCAAGAAATCGACCACAAGACGTGAACATGTGTTGCCGGGGGCTTGACCCCCGGCACCGTCTGTCGAAGGCCTGTCGGGGATGCACGCCGAAATCGACTATTACGAGCTGCTGGAGGTCCAGAAGGGTTGCGACGACGCAGCCCTGAAGGCCGCCTATCGCAAGCTCGCCATGCGCTGGCACCCGGACAAGAACCCGGGCGACAGCGCTGCCGAAACGCGCTTCAAGGCGATCAGCGAAGCCTATGGCGTGCTGTCGGACCCGCAGAAGCGCGCCGCCTACGACCGCTTCGGCCATGCCGCCTTCAAGGCACAGGGCGGCGGTGGGGGCGGCGGACCCTTTCAGGACTCTTCGCCCTTCTCCGACATCTTCTCGGACATTTTCGACCAGTTCATGGGCGGAGCCCCACGTGGCCGCCGCGGCCCGCAGCGCGGCGCCGACGTGCGCTACGACCTGCAGATCAGCTTCGAGGATGCCTTCCACGGCGCCGAAGCCGATATCGCACTCGATGTGGCCGTCACCTGCGACCATTGCCTCGGCACCGGCGGCAAGCCGGGCTCCCGGGTGCAAGGCTGCGGCACCTGCAACGGCCGCGGCCAGGTTCGCATGCAGAACGGCATGTTTATCGTGGAGCGCACCTGTCCCACCTGCCACGGCTCGGGCCAGATCATCTCGGACCCGTGCGAGCATTGCCACGGCGAAGGCCGGGTTGAGCGGCGCAAGCAGCTGAAGGTGAAGATCCCCAAGGGTGTCGACGACGGCACCCGGATCCGCCTTGCAAGCGAGGGCGAGGCAGGCCCCAGAAGCGCCAGTGGCAGTGGCGAACCCGGCGACCTCTACATCTTCATCCACATGAAGCCGCACCCCATCTGGAAGCGCGACGGCACCACCCTGTTCGCCCAGGTGCCGCTCAGCTTCGTCGATGCGGCCCTTGGCGGCGAAATCCAGATCCCCGGGCTCGACAAGACGGCGGTCGACGTGAAGGTGCCAGCCGGCACCCAGTCGGGCCGGCAGTTCCGGGTGCGCGGGCGCGGAATGCCGGCGCTCAACGGCCATGGTGTCGGCGACCTTGTCGTGCAGGTGGAGCTGGAAACGCCGACCAAGCTGTCGGCCCGCCAGAAAGAACTTCTGGAGGAGTTCCGTGGCACCGAGGCCCCGCACGAGGCCTGCCCCAAATCCAAGGGCTTCTGGGACCGGCTGAAGGGCGCCTGGGACGAGCTGACCGAGTAGCAACGGGCTCGGAACATCCGGGCGGCAGGCGTAAACAAATTGTAAACCACTGCCAACCCGGCACCGATTGCCCCTTGCCTCTGCTTCCGCGTCCGCCCAGAGTTTCGCTGGGTCGGACGATGAGGGGCAGACGAAGCGCAGCCTATGCGTGAGCATTTCGATCCGGCGTCAGCCAGCCCGGCTTCGGGAAATGGCCACGACCTGGCCGACAGCCAGGGACACCTGCTTGTCGTCGGCGACCATCCACTCGCAGACGGTGTGGTGGCAGCCGCAGCGCGGCGCAACGCAAGCGTCACTTGGATCAGCAACGGCGCCGTCACCAATCCGATCCCCGGCGCGGTGATCGTGTCGGGTCCGTGGGACCCTGTGACCGCCAGCCGGCACGCGGGCAG
>JBGTBK010000267.1:0-3588 GCA_041749355.1 Sandaracinobacter sp.
CGGCGGGCGTCGCGAAGCGCCCAACCGTCGAGCATCCCCGGCTCGGGCGCAACCTCGGCAGCCGGTGGCGGCACCAGATGCGGCACGATTTCGATCGGGTATGCTGCTGCAAGGCGCGGCAGGACCTGGACGGCGAGATGGGAGTAAGGGTCTCCCACCCCGTGGAAATAGTGAAGCACCGGTTGCGCGCCCATCAGGCTGCGCCTTGCTGCATGGACCCGGCGCGATGCCTCGCGAAGCCGGCTGCTGACGACAAGCCGGGTCGCCAGCGTCTCGAGCCAGCCCCGCATGCCAGCCCCGCATGCCGGCCCCGGACCGGACCGTTGCGCCCTGCTGCGTGCAGCGGCGTGTGCCTGCAATCCACCATGGCTCTCCCCGCAGCTGTGGCTTCCAGCCTGTCTTTCGTCCGGCATTGTGCGACGACGCGTTGCCGGTCTGCAACCTGACACCGGTGCATATTTGGCACTTGAAGGGCCATTAGTGACATGCGGCCTCTCATGGGTCAATATGGCGTCCCCGCCGGGCATGTCGGTGGCTGGAAGGATTGTCGGGTGGACGAGGCAAGGACGGAGCCAAGCGCAGACGGACGCCGCCGCCGGTCGGCTGACAGTCGTCGCCGGATCGTCGAGGCGATGCTGGCGCTTGTGCGCGAAGGCGATGTGTCGCCAAGTGCCGAGGCCGTGGCGGCGCGGGCAGGGGTGGGCCGGCGGACCGTCTTCCGGCTGTTTTCGGACATGGACGGAATCTATCGCGAGATGCAGGCCATCATGCGCGACAAGGTCGCCCCGGTTCGGGCCCTGCCGCTGGCCGGCGACACGGCCCAGGCGCGCATCCACGCCCTTGTCGATCGGCGTGTCCGCTTTTTCGAGGAGGTGCTGGCCGTGACGGTTGCGGCCTCCGTGCACCGGCACCGCTCGGCCGTGCTGCAGTCCGACCATGTGGAGATCCAGGGCGAACTGCGGTCCATCCTGCTCGACGTGCTCGGCGTTCCGCTCAACGAGGACAGCCAGCTGTGCGAGGGGCTTGATGCGCTGCTCAGCATCGACATGTGGCGGCGCCTGCGGATCGAGCAGGGGCTCGACCCGGCCGCTGCGACTGCGATCCTGCACCGCCTTGTGTCGGGGGTCGTCGGCGGCTGAGCCGTTCAGCCGATGGCGAGCGCAGCCAGCGCCGCCAGCAGCAAGAGCACAAGCGCGACCCAGATTCGCGGGCCTGCATAGAGCATCAGGAAGGGCCTGGTCGGGAAGCTGAAAGTGCGGTCGGTGCCGAGGGACTTGTAGGCATGGATCGGTCCGAAGCTCGGGTCCGCGGCGAGCGCCAGCAGATCGCGCCGGCTGCGGTAGCGCATGTAGCCCATGATCGACCAGCCCGGGTCCGCCTGCACATCGCCCCAGGCATCGACATAAGGACCGATCTTGTGGGCGGCGATCGCGGGATGCCCGCCGCGCCGAACAAGCTTGCGGATGAAGTGGCGCGAATAGTGGTTCAGCATGTCGCGGCCTGGCACAGGTGCACCGGTTTCGGGGTGCGGAACCAGTCCCGGCGTGACCTTCACCAGGTTCAGCATCACGAACTCGCGGCCATCGTCGGCTTCCAGGAAGGCGCGGAACTGGCCGGTGTCGGTGCCCTGCGAGCCGCCGCGCGCCTGGATTGCGGCAAGCCCCTCGTCGATCTCGGCGGTGGTGAGCGGGCCACGCCAGCCGTCGTACCAGAGGCGGAACAGGGCATAGAGTGCAAGCGCCACGGCAAAGGGCCACCACATGGCAAATCGTCTCCCGATGTTATGGCACCAAGAGTATCAGTTTCTGTCGCGACCCGCCAGCCTCAGCCCTTGCTGTCGCGCCGGGCCTTCAACTGGTTCCACATGATGACGCGGTAGAGGTAGACCAGGAAGCAGGCCACGATGACGGCCGTGGACAGGGGGCCGAGCACCTTGTCGATCTCGGTGAAGCGCGTGCCGAGCAGATAGCCGGCAACGGCAAGGCCCATGGTCCACAGGAAGGTGCCGAGCGTCGAGTAGATCAGGAAGCTGCGCGGGCGCATCCGGACAAGGCCGGCCGGCACCGAGATCAGCGAGCGGATGGTTGGCACAACTCGGCCGATGCCGACGAGGCCGGGGCCGAATCTGTCGAACAGGGCGCGGCCGCGGGCGATTTCCGTTTCGTCCATGGTGAAAACCCGGCCGTAGCGCACCAGAAAGCCCTCGAACCGGTCCAGCCCCAGCTTCCAGGCCAGCGCGAACCAGAAGATGTTGCCGGCCATTGCCCCGATCGTGCCGGCAAGGATCACACCGGCAAGCGAGGCGCCCTGCTGGGCGGCATGGACACCGGCCAGCGGCATGATCACTTCCGACGGGATGGGCGGAAACACGGTTTCGATGAACATCAGCAGGCCGATGCCCAGATAGCCCCAGTTCTCGATGAGGCTGCCGATCCAGTCGGTCATCGGGCGGCGAGCCTGTCCTGCACCCGGTCCCAGAAGAGGCCGGGGATGTTGGTTCCGTTGAAGCGGTCGATCGCCCGGATGCCGGTGGGCGAGGTGACGTTGATCTCGGTCAGGCGGCCGGCGATCACGTCGATCCCCACGAACACCAGGCCGAGCCGGCGGAGGTCCGGGCCGAGGCGGGTGCAGATGGCGTCTTCCTCGGGGGTGAGGTCGGTTGCGTGGGCGCTGCCGCCGGCTGCGAGGTTGGAGCGGATTTCGCCCTCCCTGGGCAGGCGGTTGATTGCGCCGACGGGCTCGCCGTCGATCAGAACGATACGCTTGTCGCCTTTCGACACCTCGGGAAGGAAGGCCTGCACCATGAAGGGTTCGCGCCAGACCTCGCCGAACAACTCCACAAGCGCCGGCAGGTTGCTGTCGCCCTCGGGCACATGGAACACGGCTGCGCCCGCATTGCCATAGAGCGGCTTCACCACCACTTCGCGGTGCCTGGCGCGAAAGGCCTGGGCTGCTGCCAGCGAGCGGGTGACGAGGGTGGGCGGCATCAGGTCGGCATAGTTCAGGACGAACAGCTTCTCGGGGGCGTTGCGGACCGAGGTGGGGTCGTTCACCACCAGAACGCCGGCATCGCGCGCGCGCTCCAGCAGATGGGTGGCGGTGATGTAGGCCATGTCGAACGGCGGATCCTGCCGCATCAGCACGACATCGACGTCAGCGGCGAGATCGACCGGGCGGGCTTCGTCCAGCCAGCGGAAATGCGGGTCTCCGGGGGCTGCCTGCGCCAGCAGCTCGACCGGGCGGGCGGTTGCGACCACCCGGTCCTCCACCCAGTCCAGCTGGTCGGGCAGATAGTGCAGGATGCGCGCGCCGCGGGCCTGGGCTTCCTGCATCAAGGCCAGCGACGAGTCGCCTGCCACGTTGATGGTTTCCAGTGCGTCCATCTGGACTGCGATCGTGAGGGGCCCGGGCATTGGCGCCTGATACGGTGCAGCGCCGGGGAAACCAAGTGCCGCCTGTCGGGCCGGCTAGCGGGCGAGCGCCTCATAGGCCTGGCGTATCCGGTCGCACAGGGCCGGGTCGCGCGTGGTCTCTCCCATGGCGGCCAGCGAGCGGCGGGCACCGCCGGTGTCGTTCGACAGCTGCTCC
>JBGTBK010000268.1:0-2276 GCA_041749355.1 Sandaracinobacter sp.
GGAAAGGGTCAGCAACCAGCGGCGGCCCTCCCGCTCGGCCGCCTTCACCGCCCGCGCCGCAACCCAGGCCCCCCGGTGCACCTGCAGGCCGTCCAGCCCCTCCAGGTCCGCAAGCGCGTCGCCGAAGCGATACAGCAGAAGCGGCTTCTCCCCGCCGTCCATGTGAAGGCGAAGATAATGGTCCTCGGATGTCACCGCCTGCAGACGTGACAGGTCCGCCTTCAGCGCAAGCCCGCGAGCAGGGGCCAACGGGGGCAGTGGCGCCCGTTCAGCTGAGGGCTCCGACGGACGACGCCACGCCACTGCTGTCACCACCGCACTGATCGCAATCGAAATCAGCCCGGCTGCCAGCCACAGGCTCAGCCAGCCAGGCGCAAAATCGATGCCGACCGCCCGATAGACCCAGGCAATCTCCAGCGGCAGAGTCGCGTTCAGCACCAGCGCTCCGGCTGCCGCCAGCCCGAAGTCGGCCCAGGGGCGGTCGGGCATGCGCGGTCCAAGCCAGTGGTACCAGGCCCACCATTTGAACGCATTCAGCGAAATCAGCATGGCCCACACCAGCGTGCGGGTCGGAAGCGGCAGCACGCCCGTTCCGAACGGCCCGGCCAGCACAGACAGCAGAATAGCGGCAGCCGTCGCCACCAGAAAGATCCGCGTGCTCATCGGCGAACTCACGAAGCGCGAATCCCGCAGCTGTCCGGGCTCACGAAGGCGCACGCGGCATCCGCGAAAGCGCGCTTGCCGACTGTGCGCGACACAGGCGACCCAGCCGCATCACTCGCCGCAGGAGCAACCATGTTCGCCGAAATGCCCCCCCTCATCTGGGCCCACTTTCTCACTGCCCTCATTGCGCTTCCGCTTGGCCTCGCCCAGCTTCTGGCACCCAAGGGCACGCCCGTCCACCGGCTGATGGGCCGCATCTATGTGCCGGTCATGCTGGTCTCACTGCTGACGGCCATGGCAACAATCGTCGACGGCACGCAGTTCCTCTTCTTCCACATCCTTGCCATCATCGGCCTCTGGTCGCTGTGGAGCGGCATGCGCAACCTGCGCCGCTGGCTGAAAGGCGGGGACCCGGCCCACCTGCGCACGCACAAGATCGACATGGCCTTCAGCTGGCTCGGCCTCTTCATGGCGGGCGTCAGTCAGGTGATGGTCAACCCCCGCTTCGGCCTTGCCGAATATACCACCGGCTGGACCTACTGGAGCCTGTTCGCTGCCATCAACATCGCGATCTATGCCGTGGGCAGCTGGTGGATCTTCCGCCGTCTGGTCGGCCCCCCGGTGCGACAGGGTGACAATTGACAGCAGGCGGTGGCGCCCGGCACGCACTCGCCCATGGACCGGCTGATCATGATCTACAACGCCGACGGCGGGCTGGTGAACGGCGCGATGGACCTGCTGCACAAGACGTTCAGCCCCTCGACCTACCCGTGCCGCCTGTGCGACGTCACCTACGGGCCGCTCGGCATGAAGCGGGACTGGCGGGCCACGATCGAAGCGCTACCCCTTCCGGTCAGCTTCCTGCACCGGGATGAGTGGCTTGCCGAAAGGGCGGGCGACGCAACGCCCCTGCCCGCCATCCTGCGCGAGCAGTCGGGCACCCTCACCACCCTCGTCTCCGCAACCGACTTCACAGCCATCCACTCGCTCGAGGCGCTGAAGGCGCTGCTCGCCGAGCGGCTCAGCGCGCTGCCGCCAGTTCCGCCCGCGCCAGCTCCCGCTGCGCCCTGAAGACGGGATCGGACTGCAGCCGCGCATAGGCCGCAGACGCCATCAGCCGGCCAGCTGTCACATCGCTTTGCCAATGCACCCGGCAGACCACCCGGCTTTGGGCAAAGTCAAAGCCGCGCTTCAGAAGCGCATCGGTCCTGTCGGGCACAAGGTCGGTGAACAGCAGGCCCAGCATCCAGCCGATCGCCGAATGGCCCGACGGATAGGAACCATCACCCTTCAGCGCCGCCTCGTCGGCCGGCGTGCAGGTGGGAACCGAATTCGCCACGAAGGGCCGGGTGCGCTGATAATGGGTCTTTGCGCGATAGGTGGAAAGGCCGGCATCGGCCATGGCCCGGCGCACAAGCATTGCCGTGTGCGGGGTACCCGGCCCGGAGACGGATCGGCCCAGCACGGCTTCGAACCCGGCGACCGCCTGCGGCCAGCTCAGATCGGCATCTGCCGCCGCCTGGGCAAAGCGCTCGGGCGTTGCCGCCATAGCCTCGCGGAAGGCAGCCTCGTCAGCGGCTTGCGCCGCGCTTCCCGCAGCCGGCGGCGCCGGC
>JBGTBK010000269.1:0-1892 GCA_041749355.1 Sandaracinobacter sp.
GGCCGAACACCAACCCCACCCGGTCGCCCTGCACCCGCACCACCCGCGCGGGCACCCGGCCCACGTCGCTCAGCCGCAGCGTCACCGCCTGCCCCACCGCAAAGCCCGATCCCGTCACCCCGTCCACGCCAAGCCCCGTCAGCGAAATGTCGCCCTGCCCCACTGTCACCGGTGGCTCGCCGTCGCGCTCCAGCACCACCATCTCCACCAGCCGGAACCGCTCCTCGCTGCGCCGCGCCGGCATCTGCAGGCACATCAGCATCACCAGCGCCAGCATCAGCATGTTCAGGAAGCACCAGAAGGCCACCATCGGCACCAGCGCAGCCTGGTCCACGATCCGCCAGTCCGGCCGCGAATTCACCGCAAGCCCGATGACGGTCAGCATGAACAGCGCGCCCGCAGTCCAGAAGATGCCCTGCTCCCAGCCCATCTCCGCGTCGCGCCCCTTGGGCGTAACCCGGAACGGAATTCCGTGCGGCCGGAACAGGGTCTGCAACGCGACCGGCAGGATCCGGAAGCTCTGGAACAGCCCCATCACCTGCGCGGCCGTGGGATAGTATTTCCCCGGCGCCAGCGCCGCGATCCCGGCAATGCTCGCCAGCACCATCGGCAGCAGCCGCTGGATCACCGAATCGAGCGCCACGTTGGTCAGTGGCACGATTCCCGTCAGCAGGAACAGGATCGGCGCGACCACCCCGATCAGCATCGCCAGCCCCTGCGACACATAATGGGTGGGCAGGAACATCAGCCGGTGGATGAACTTCAACCCGGGGCCCAGTGGCCCTTCCTTCAGGTGCAGGATCTGCATGCCCCCCTGCGCCCAGCGCTGCCGCTGCACGAAGAAGGCCTGCACGGATTCCGGCGCAAGCCCCCAGGCCAGCGGCTCGTTCAGGTAGCGCGTCACATAGCCGGCCCGCAGCCCTGCCAGCGTCAGCAGCATGTCCTCGGTGATCGATCCGTGCGGCAGCCCGCCGCCGATCGAGTCGAACAATGCACGCCGTGTCACGCTGTTCGATCCGCAGCAAAAGGCCGCATCCCAGCCGTCGCGACCGGGCATCAGCGCCTCGAAGAAGAAGCGCTGGTCGTCCGGCATCGCCTGCCTCAGCGACAGGTTCGTCTGCATCGGGTCGCTGTTGTAGAAGCTGTGCGGCACCTGCACGATGCCCACCTTCTCGTCCTCGAAAAAGCCCATGGTGCGCAGCAGGAAATCCTGCCGCGGCACAAAATCCGCATCGAACACCGCCACATAGGGGGCGTCCGTCAGGGTCAGCCCATGGTTGATGTTGCCGGCCTTGGCGCCCTTGTTGTCGGGCCGGGTGATCCAGCCCACGCCCTTGCTGACGCAGTAATCCCGCAGCCAGGCCCGCCGCCCATCGTCCAGAACCCACACCCGGCAGTCCGGCCACTCCAGCGCAAGTGCGCCCTGGATGGTCCTTTCCAGAACCTCCATCGGCTCGTTGTAGGTCGCAATGAACACGTCGACTGCCGGCAGGCTGGCCGGCTGCGCCACCTGCAGCCGGATCATATGGGCATCCGCCTCCTTCGTCCGGTCGGTGCCGCGCAGCAGGGTCAGGTGCAGGATGGCGGCATCGCCAAGCGCCACCAGCTCGACTGCCAGCACGAACAGCATCCAGCCCAGCGCCCCGGCGCTTGCGTGCCAGTCGATCGTGTTTCCGATCCGCCAGACCAGATAATAGGCGATCATCACCCACACGGTCGCCACGATGCCGATCCGCGATGGCCACACCCGGCCGAACAGCACCAGCCCGCCGATCACCAGCAGGCCGGGTGCCAGCTGCTGCGCCGAATAGGGTTGGTCGTTCGCACCATCGGCCAGCATCACGCCGTTCGCGGCCGCCCGCGATTCAACGCCTGCTGCACCCGCCCGCGCC
>JBGTBK010000270.1:0-3355 GCA_041749355.1 Sandaracinobacter sp.
GGCGCCGGCCGCCGATCATGTAGCGCAGCTGCCAATACCGCCGCTGCTTCGAATCGACGAACAGGTATAGCCCATCGCCGTCGGCGTAGCGGCCGGGCTGATCGAGCTTTGCGAGGGCCTTTGATGAGAGCTTACCCACACCCCTGATCCTTTCCCACAAACTCACCCACACATGGGGCAGAACCGCAGGATACAGGAGTGGACGACCCGGAACAAGGTTTCCGAGAGTTTATCACGATTTTTCAGTGGTTTGTGTCCCTATTGGAACCGGATGGAACCGGTTGAAAAAGGGGTAGTTGGCGGAGTCGGAGGGATTCGAACCCTCGGTACCGGTTACCCAGTACGGCAGTTTAGCAAACTGCTGGTTTCAGCCACTCACCCACGACTCCGAGCGCTGGCAGACGGCGGGCTATAGTCAGACGACCAGGGTTTGGCAAACAGCCGGTTTGTCGCTGCGCGACGTCTCCGCTTCGCTCCGGCTGTCGCTGAGCGACGTCTCCGCTTCGCTCCGGCTCAGCCACGCACTCAACACTCAGATCGCTGGCAGACGGCGGGCCAAAGCCACCGCCTGCCTGCCCTGCACCCTCAGCGGCCGATGCCGCTGTAGGTCAGTCCGTGCCGCGCCATTTCCTCGGGCCGATAGACGTTGCGAAGGTCGACCACCACGGGTTGCTTCAGCAGGGCCTTCACCCGCGAGAGGTCGAGCGCGCGGAACGCATCCCACTCCGTCACCAATACCATCACGTCAGCCCCGTCGAGTGCTGCGTAGGGGCTCTCGGCATAGTCGACCCCCTGCAGCACCAGCTTGGCCTGCTCCACACCCTCCGGATCATAGGCCGCCACATGGGCGCCGGCGTCCTGCAGCGTCTGGATGATCGCGATCGCGGGGCTGTCGCGCATGTCGTCGGTGTTGGGCTTGAAGGTCAGGCCCAACACGGCAACCTTGCGGCCCCGTGCGTCGCCGCCCATCGCTGCAATCACCTTGCGGCCCATCGCCCGCTTCCGGTTCTCGTTCGCCTGCGCGACGGTCTCCACGATCCGCACCGGTGAATCATTGTCCTGCGCGGTCTTGATGAGCGCCAGCGTGTCTTTCGGGAAGCAGCTTCCGCCATAGCCCGGCCCTGCATTCAGGAACTTGGAGCCGATCCGGTTGTCCAGCCCGATGCCGCGCGCCACATCCTGCACATTGGCCCCCACCCGCTCGCACAGGTCCGCCATCTCGTTGATGAAGCCGATCTTGGTCGCGAGGAAGGCATTGGCAGCATATTTGGTCAGCTCGGCCGTGCGCCGACTGGTCACCATGATCGGCGCCTGGTTCAGATACAGCGGCCGATACAGCTCTTCCAGCACCTCGCGGGCCCGATCATCCTCCACCCCGATCACGATCCGGTCCGGCCGCTTGAAGTCGGAAATCGCAGCCCCTTCGCGCAGGAACTCGGGGTTCGAGGCAACCGCGAAATCGGCCTGGGGATTGGCTTCGCGAATCACCCGCTCCACCTCGTCGCCGGTGCCCACAGGCACGGTCGACTTGGTGACGACAACCGTGAACCCCTCCAGATTGCGCGCCATTTCCTCGGCTGCGGCATAGACATAGCTGAGGTCGGCATGGCCATCGCCGCGCCGGGACGGCGTGCCGACCGCGATGAAAACCGCCTGGGCGCCCTTCATCCCCTCGGCAAGATCGGTCGTGAAGCTCAGCCGGCCGGCCTTCACATTGCTGTCGACCAGAGCATCGAGGCCCGGCTCGTAGATCGGCATCACATTCTGCTTGAGACGCTCGATCTTGCCCGGATCCTTGTCCACGCAAACGACATCATGTCCGAAGTCGGCAAAACAGGCCCCAGACACAAGGCCCACATATCCCGACCCGATCATTGCAACCCGCATGCGCCATCCAATCCCGCTGTTGTCGAAAGCCGCTGCTCGTTAGCCTGTGCAGCATTGCAGGCGCAAGCGCGGCGGCTGCATACGCAACAACAGATGGCGCCACCCCGTCAGGGCAAGGGGGCATCCGTTGACGGCGGCGCCTGCACAGCCGCAAGACCGCCAGCCTGCACGGCCCCGATCCCGGTCTCCAGGGCATTCGTCTCCAGGCGGCCAAGCGCTTCCTCGGCCGTCAGCAGGATCTGCGCGTCGATCACCCACTGCTGAACAGCCGGTGGCCAGCTTCCCTGCTCCAGCGCAGTCACAGCAAGAGCAACCTCGCCAATGTCCATTGCCGCGCGCGCCTGTGCCATCAGCGCCCGGCTGTCGGCCGCAACCTCGGTCGGCTCGCCGCGCACTGTCACAAGCCCGGACAGCCGCGCCTTCAACCGCTCCCACCAGCCTCCGGTCTCCGCCGGCTCTGGCAAGGCCTCAAGCGCAACCAGCCGGTCGCGAAGGGTCCGCTCTGTCTGAGGCGCAGACGACCAGACCGCAAGCGCCTCCACTGCGGCAGCATCCCCGCTGCCGAACCGGCCTTGCAGCGCCCCCTCGATCGGCGCCAGCGGCCGCCCCGCCTCCAGCATGCGTCGCGCCACCGCCAGCAGAAAAAGGTCGCGCGTGCGAACATCGGTCTGCACCACGGCCGTGCTGGTGCGGGCAACTTCGGCGGCAAGTGCATCCAACCGCGCCATCAGGTTCACATCGTTCGTTTCCGCAGCGATTGCCCGGCTTTCCACCGATTGCAGTCGCAGTGCCAGCCCTGCTGCATCCTGCGGCACCGCCGGCACCGGCAGCGGGCGCCCGGCCGCCGCTTCCAGAGCTGCCACCCGATCTGCCAGCGAATCCACGCGGGGATCAGCCAGGACAGGTTGCTCCGATTGCAATTCGGGCGGCAAACGTCCGCGCAAACCCCGTTCAAAGGCCGGGCTGCCCAGCAGCCCGATCACAAAGGCGATCAGAAGGCCAGCAATGGCCCAGGGCCAATATGACCGCCCGCCCCTCGCTCCAGCCTCACCCGCCGCGGCCGTTTCCCGCGCTACCAGGCTGCGCGCGGCAAGCCGGTCCAGTTCGTCATAGTGGCTGGTCGCTGGATCTTCAGCCATTGTCAGTTCCCATCCCCAGCGCAATGCCACAGCCGCCGGGCCGCTGCCAGTGCCCCAGCAAGACCTGGCTCATCGGCCACAGCGACGGCAGCCCATCCGTCTCCGGCCGCCTCTGCAACCGCCTTGCTCAGCGCCACGATCCGCAAGTTCGCAGGGTCAAGGCCAGCATCCCCGGCCAGCCGACGAAAATGCCGCGCCGTGCGCGCCGAAAACAACAGGGTTGCAAACACGCGCCCACCGGCCAGCGCTTCGGCCGCTTGTACGGGCAGCCGAGGCACCCGCCGCGCCGCATAAACCGCCACCCGCACCAGCTCCAGGCCAGCCGGCAC
>JBGTBK010000271.1:0-9416 GCA_041749355.1 Sandaracinobacter sp.
GCAGCCCAGCCAGCAGCAGCCCGAGCAGGGCAAGGGCGAGGGCCAGCAGCAGGGCCGCCTGGCGCTGGCCGTTCCACGGCAGCAGGAACCAGAGCGCGATTCCGAGCCCGAGCGCGACCGGCGCGAACAGCAGGAGCTGGGGCGCTTCGGCTGCCAGTTCGGCGGACAGGCGCGCGGGGAATGGCAGAGGTTCTGCCTTTTGCCCGCCCGCCTTTTGCTCCGGCCCTGCGATGGTGCTAGCCACGCGCCAAATCAGCCCCTTCCAAGGGCCGACCCCGGCCCCAGCTTCGGACCCAGACATGCCAGACGCAAGCGATTCCATTCTCCCGGCGTTCGTCGGCCTTCCCCGCCCGGTCACGCGCTTTGCCCCCTCCCCCACCGGCTATCTGCACATCGGCGGCGCGCGCACCGCGCTGTTCAACTGGCTTTATGCCCGTCATCATGGCGGCACGTTCCTGCTCCGCATCGAGGATACCGATCGCGCCCGCTCCACCGACGACGCGATCGCCAAGATCCTGGACGGGATGAACTGGATGGGGCTTACGGCCGACAGGCCGGCCCTGTTCCAGTTCGCACGTGCCGGCCGCCATGCCGAGGTGGCGCACCGCCTGCTCGACCAGGGCAAGGCCTATCGCTGCTACGCGACCGCGGAAGAGCTGGAGGCGATGCGCGAGGAGCAGAAAGCAAAGGGCCTTCCGCAGCGTTATGATGGGCGCTGGCGCGAGCGCACCGACACGCCTGACCTTCCCTATGTCGTCCGCTTGAAGGCCCCGCGCGAGGGCGAGACGGTGATCGAGGACAAGGTGCAGGGCACCGTCCGCCAGGCCAATTCCGAGCTGGACGATTTCGTGCTGCTGCGCTCGGACGGCACCCCCACCTACATGCTGGCCGTGGTTGTGGACGACCATGACATGGGCGTGACCGACGTGATCCGCGGCGACGACCATCTGACAAACACGTTTCGCCAGCTCGCGCTGATCCGCGCGCTTGGCTGGCCCGAGCCAAGTTATGCCCATGTGCCGATGATCCATGGGCCCGATGGGGCGAAGCTGTCGAAGCGGCACGGCGCGTTGGGCGTTGAAGCCTATCGCGACGAAATGGGCATTCTGCCCGAAGCATTGGAGAATTATCTGTTGCGGCTGGGCTGGGCGCATGGCGACACCGAGCTGGTGGGGCGCGACGAGGCGGTGAAGCTGTTCGACCTGGATGGAGTCGGCCGCTCGCCGGGGCGGTTTGACCTGAAGAAGCTCGAAAGCGTGAACGCCCACTATATGAAGCAGGCGGACAATTGCCGGCTGGTGGCGCTTGCCGCGCCGCGGATGGCCGAGTCCCTTGGGGCGGAGCTGACCGCTCAAAATCGAGAGGTGCTGCTTCGCAGCATGGACGAGCTGAAGACACGGGCGAAGAATCTGAATGACTTGGCAGCCTCGGCGCTGTTTCTTGTTCGCACCCGCCCGCTTGCGATGGACGAGGCTGCGTCAAAGTTGCTAGACGATGCGGGCCTGTCGCTTCTGGCTGACACGCGGGCGTCGCTGGCCGCAGCTACGGACTGGGACCGAGATGCGCTGGAAGCAGTCGGCAAGGCTGTTGCAGAGGCCCGCGAACTGGGGCTTGGCAAGGTGGCAGGGCCGCTGCGGGCTGCGCTGACCGGCCAGGCAAATGCGCCGAGCGTGTTTGCCGTGATGGCGGCGCTTGGGCGGGATGAAAGCCTTGGGCGCATCGACGACGCGCTTGGCTGAGACTTTTGCCGGCCTCGGCTGGCGGATGGACACAGGGCCGACCCTCGAGGTTGGCGGGACTGAACTGGAAGGGTCATCAAGTGAGCGAGCAAGCCAAACTCTCCCTGGGCGCCAAGACACTCGAGATGCCGGTGATGGACGGCAGCATCGGGCCGCAGGTGATCGACATCCGCAAGATGTATGCCCAGACCGGTGCCTTCACCTTCGATCCCGGTTTCACGTCCACCGCGTCGTGCCTGTCGGCGATCACCTACATCGACGGTGACGAGGGCGTGCTGCTGCACCGCGGCTATCCGATCGAGCAGCTTGCCGAACATTCGAGCTTTCCTGAGGTCGCCTATCTGCTGACCGAGGGCGAACTTCCGACCAAGGACGAGCTCGACAGCTTCGTCTACACCATCACCCGCCACACCATGGTGCATGAGCAGCTGATGCAGTTCTTCCGGGGTTTCCGGCGCGATGCCCACCCGATGGCGATCATGTGCGGCGTGGTCGGCGCGCTGAGCGCCTTCTATCACGACTCGACCGACATCGATGACCCGAAGCAGCGAATGATCGCCAGCCACCGGCTGATCGCCAAGATGCCGACGATCGCGGCCATGGCCTACAAATATTCGGTCGGCCAGCCCTTCGTCTATCCCGACAACAGCCTGTCCTACACCGGCAATTTCCTTCGCATGACCTTTGCCGTCCCGGCCGAGCCCTATGAGGTGAACCCGGTGGTGGAGCGGGCGCTGGACCGCATCTTCATCCTGCATGCCGACCATGAGCAGAATGCGTCGACCTCGACCGTGCGGCTTGCCGGATCGTCGGGCGCCAACCCGTTTGCCTGTATCGCGGCCGGCATTGCCTGTCTGTGGGGCCCGGCTCATGGCGGCGCCAACGAGGCCGCGCTGAACATGTTGCGCGAGATCGGCCGGCCCGAGCGCATCCCGGAGTATATCGCCCGCGCGAAGGACAAGGACGACCCGTTCCGCCTGATGGGCTTCGGCCACCGCGTCTACAAGAACTATGACCCCCGGGCGACGGTGATGCAGCAGACGGTGCGCGAGCTGTTTGCCGAGCTGAAGGTGACGGACCCGATCTTCGAAGTCGCCCTGCAGCTTGAAGACATGGCGCTGAACGATCCTTACTTCATCGAAAAAAAGCTGTTCCCCAACGTCGATTTCTATTCGGGCATCGTGCTGTCGGCGATCGGCTTCCCGACCTCAATGTTCACCGTGCTGTTCGCGCTTGCCCGCACCGTTGGCTGGGTGGCGCAGTGGAACGAGATGATCGGTGACCCCGAGCAGAAGATTGGTCGGCCGCGGCAGCTTTATACAGGTGCGCCGCAGCGGGACTATGTGCCGATCACCAGGCGGTAGGGCTGGAAAGGGCTCCGTCGACACGTCTGCGACAAGCCGCAGCAGGGGCTGGACTGATCTGCGCGACCGGGTGATCCTGCCTCCATGCGAGCAGGCCCCGAAGAGATTCCCTGGCATGCCCCGGGTGGCGGCAGTTCGCGGCCAAAGCGGCCACGGCCGCCTGCGCTGACCCTGTTGTGGCTGATGCTGCTTGGCCCGGTTGCCGGCGTGCTGACCGGGATCGCGACCGCGCTTCTGCTGGCGGTCGAACCCGGCCGGCAGGATTGGGCGGCTTTCGGGGCCGTTTCGCTGGCGGCCCTACTGCTGTCGGTACCGCTTGCGCGCTGGCTTGCGCTCAGGTTCCTGACTGGCAGGCAGGGCCGCTGACCGGTTCGCTTCCGATCAGCATGGCTGTTGCCCGGATGTCGTTTCGCTGTCGCTGGGGTCGGGCAAAGTGCGGGAGCCCTGGTTGGACACCCGGCACGGCGCGGTCGCCACTTCGGGCTTCCGGCCGGGCCAGTTGGGCATGGCGTCTGGCAACACATGCCGGTCGATATCCCGATCGGGGGTGCCGGGCCGAATGACTTCCCCGGAGACTTCCCCAGTGACTCGCCCGGTGACCCCAAAGGCTGGCTTCGGCTGATCGCCTGCAAACACGAGCGATGAGAAGCCGGCCACCAGGGCAGCGATCACAAATCTCGCGGACATTGGCACCCCTTCCCGTACCCCGGGCAGACTGCGCCCTTGGTGTTTCATGGGAAGTTGGGCCACCAGTTTTCGGTGGCGAGGAGTCGAACCTACCTTCCCGACCAGCAGCTGTTGTAGCCGGCGGAGAAGGCCTGCTGCGTGCGGCCGTCGTAGCTGCTCTCGTGTCGGTCATAGTCCCGGCCCATTCCGCGGCGCTGGTCCTGCCGGGCGGCTTCGCAGCCGCGGTTCCAGTTGGACTGGTAGTCCGACGAGCTCGACTGCTTGTTCTTGCTGGCCGCCGAGGCGATGAGCGCTGCGCCAAGGATCGCACCTATCGCGACAGCGGCCTTGGCACCGTCGTTGCTGCTGTGGCGGTTGTTGTTGTCGGAGTAGTAACTGTTGTCGCCGTGCCAGTTGCTGCCGCCATAGCGGGTCTGGAACTCGGCCCGGCAGCCGCCGGAGACCCAGATCCCGTTGCGGTCGTATCCCCAGGTGTCGCCCTGGTAGCAGCCCTCGCGGCTCAGCTGGTTCGACAGATAGACGCCGCCGCGCGTGTTCACGGGGCAATAGCGCTCGCGGCCGTTCAGGGATTCGCAACGAATGGTTTCGGCGAGCGCCGGGGCGGTCAGGCTGACAGCGGCAACGATGGCTGCCGCGGAACGGATGAACTGCATGTCTGGGCTCCCTCAGAAGGCGCGGCTGGGACGGACAGTGTCGTGCCACTCGGCAGGCGTCAGGGCGCCATCCTTGTTCTTGTCCCCTGTGTCGAACAGCTTGCGCATCGCGGCGTTGAAAGTGGCCGAGCTGATGTCGGACTCGGGCTTTGGCGCGTTCGGGCCACCGAGTGCCTGCAGCTCCGCGATCTGGAGGATGGAATCGTTGTTGGCATCCACATGGCCGAACAGGCGCATGGCGCGGTTGCGATACTCTTCCCAGCTGATCGTCAGGTCTTCGTCGCGGTCGCCGTAGGCAAATGCGACCTGCGAAGCGGTGTCGCCAGCAGGTGCAAGGGCTGCGGCGTTGTTTGCCATCGGATCATTGGCAAGCTGGCCCTGTGCCGTTGCCGGTGCTGCCAGCAGCATTGCTGCAAGCACGGCCTGTCTCGGTCTCATGCATGTCTCCCCTTGCACGGCAAGAACGGTATCGACCTCGCCGAAGATGCAGGCTTGCCCGCTTCGGGCCGCTCGTCAATCGCTGGTCGCTGGATGGCCGAACCGTTGGCGTGAAACGCCCGGCGGCTGGCGGCAAATGCACAAGCCTGTCGAAGCGCTCAACACTTTGCCCCGTCAGGCCGCTTCGTTTGCTGCCTTCAGACCCAGACGCCTGAGCTTCTCGACAAGGGTGGTGCGTTTCAGCCCAAGCAGCCTCGCCGACTCGGCAATGGTGCCGTTCGAGGCCTCGAGGGCCTGCGCGATCAGGCTTGCCTCTGCCTGGGCGAGCAGAGCCTTCAGCTGCACGGCAGGAAGGGATCGTGCAAGAGGGGACAGATCCTGGGCCAGCGTCGATGCACGGGCCAGTGCGGGCGCGACCGGCGTTTCGAGCCAGCTGCCGATGCTGCGGCGCCGCGGCTGCAACAATCGGTCCACCGCCTCGGCAGTCAGCACCCGCTCACCAAGGGCAAGCGCCCGCTCGACGAGATTGCGCAGCTCGCGGAGATTGCCAGGCCAGCCATGCGCCTGAAGCCGCTCCAGGCCTTCGGCCGGCAGGTGAAGGCGCTGGCGCAGCTGCCCGGCAAAATGTCCGACAAGCGCTTCGATGTCCTCGGCCCGTTCAGAGAGCGGGGGCAGCTCGAGCAGAACGACCGCGAGCCGCCAGTAGAGGTCGGCGCGGAACTGGCCCCGCTCCATCGCATTTTCAAGGTCGACATTGGTGGCGGCCACCAGCCGGAAATCCACCGGCACCGGCCGCCCACCGCCGAGCCGCTCGATGCTACGGGTTTCCAGTGCGCGAAGCAATTTCACCTGGAGGGCAAGCGGCAGGTCCCCGATCTCGTCGAGAAACAGGGTGCCGCCGTTTGCAGCCTCCAGCCGGCCGATGCGGGTGCGGGTGGCGCCGGTGTAGGCGCCGGCCTCTGCACCGAACAGTTCGGCTTCGGCCAGCTCCAGCGGGATGGCGCCGCAATTGACCGCTTCGAACGGCCCGGCGGCGCGCAGACTTGCGGCATGAACGGCGCGGGCTGCATTCTCCTTTCCGCTGCCCGACGGGCCGGTGATCAGCACAGTTGCCTCGGTCGGGGAGACCCGGGCGATGGCCTCCCTGAGCGCGCGGATAGACGGGCTTGCGCCGATGAGCTCGGCGGAAACCCGCGCCATTCTGTGGGGTGCCAGGCCCTTGGGCCCGAGCAGTGGTACCTCGCCCATACCTCTCCTTTCTTGCCGATCTGCACAGGGCAGCTGGCAGGGTAAGTGTGAAGTGTCGTGACCCACGCGACGGTTGTTCGTCTGCCCTGGCGTCCCTGCCCGGCCCATCCCCGGCGCAGTCCTGCCCCTGTTCTCCTCCCAGGGCAGCCGGTAGAGCGTCGGCTGCCGACTTCGTATCGCCTGGCCGTTCGGCAATCCCCTGCAGGCTTTCCGACGACCGTTGACCTTTCGGCTGCCGCTGGCAAAGTGCAACCGGGTCGGCGGCATGTTGCACAGCTTGGGCAGGGGCTTGAGCTTCGACATGTCCGCTCTGGCTGGACTGTTGCGCATCACCTGTGGATGCAAACAGGTCCTGACCGGGAAAACTTCTGATTTTCCAATGGTTAGGACGGATTTTGGCTTATCTTACTGCATCCGAAATGAACGGAACTGCCGCCTTGGACCTCAGGGTTCTTGCAGCCGGTGTGCTGCCGATGTCTGCCCTGCGGACATGGCGAACGGAGGTTTCGGGGGATGACCTGGAGGCCGGCGTGCGACGCCACAGGCCGGATCTGCTGGTCCTGGACGCAGCCCTTGCGACGCCCGGGCTTGCCGCGATGCTTGGCGAGCCGGACTTTTCCGACCTGCCCGTGATCCTGGTGACCGGAGACGCCGACACCGAGGCAGCCGGGTTGCTACTGGACCGGCCCTTGCTGCTGGTGGACAAGCCCGCCGATCCGGACCGCCTGACAGCCGCGGTTGCGCGGGCGGTCGAGCGGCGGGTTTCGGACGGCGCCGGCCGGTTCATTGAGGATCGGCTGGCGGCGCTGAGGCGGGATGCCGAGCGGGTGGCGGCAGCATTGCAGGACATCACCGGGGGCCAACCGCCGGAGCCTGTCCGCCCCGTGACAGCCCAGCGGATCCGGGCGCACATCCGGGGACGGCGCCTGCGCGAGCGGTTCTTTGCGCCAGACCTGTTTGCCGATGCGGCGTGGGACGTGTTGCTGGACCTGTCGGCGGCCCGGCTGGAAGAGCGGCCCGTGAGCGTGTCGAGCCTGTGCATCGCCGCTGCGGTGCCAACGACGACTGCGCTTCGCACCATCAAGCAGCTTGTCGACCGGGGGCTGCTGGAGCGGCGAAGCGACCCGACAGATGCCCGGCGCACCTTCATCGCCATGACGGCGCAGACCGGCCGTGCGATGGAGGCCTGCCTGGAGGCGGTGCTGAACGGGCCGGGGCAGTAGTCGCCACAAAAAGGGCCCATGCGGACCTGATAGTTGCGCTTTCTTGTCAGGCGGTCGGTTTGCCGTCACGGAAAGCGCCGGACACTGGTTCTGAAGGGTTTTGCATGCGGACGTTGGCGATCGTGGGCTCTGGGCCGGCTGGCTTCTACACGGCGGAAGCTGCCCTGAAGGCGATGGGCGAAGATGTGCGGATCGACATCATCGACCGGCTGCCGACGCCCTATGGCCTGATCCGGGCAGGTGTTGCGCCCGACCACCAGTCGATCAAGGCGGTCTCCAGGCGCTATGACGCGGTCGCGACCGACGCGCGGGTGCGCTTCCTGGGCCATGTGGCGGTTGGCGAGGATGTGTCGGTGGCGGAACTGACCGCGCTGTACGACGATGTGGTGCTGGCCGTCGGCGCGCCGGACGACCGGCCGCTTGGGGTGCCGGGCAGCGATCTGCCCGGCGTGATGGGGTCGGCCGCGTTTGTGGGCTGGTACAACGGCCACCCGGCCTTCAAGGACCTGGCGCCGCCGCTGGACGCAGAGGCCGTGGTGGTGGTGGGGAACGGCAATGTCGCGATCGACTGTGCCCGGATCATCGCCAAGACCGTTGCCGAGCTGCAGGATAGCGACATCGTGAATCATGCGCTGGACCCGCTGTCGCAATCAAGTGTGAAGCGGGTGCACATCCTGGGCCGTCGCGGGCCGCACCAGGCAAGCTTCACGCTGAAGGAAGTGGGCGAGCTGGGTGAGCTGGAGCGGGCAACACCGCTGGTGCGAAGCGCGGATTTCCCGCCGGTCGAGGCCGACGCTGCGCTGGAAACCGGGCAGCGCCGCGTGGTGGAGGTGCTGCGCAAGTTCGCAGCCGCCGGGCCCGATGCTGGAAAGCCGATCACCGTCAGCCTCGACTTCTTCCACCGGCCGCTTCGCGTGCTGGGGCAAGGGCGGGTCGAGGGGCTTGAAGTGATGAAGACCCGGCTGGACGAGGCCGGCCAGGCAGTGGACACCGGGGAAACTGCCGTGATCCCGTGCGGGCTGGTGGTGGCTGCGATCGGTTACCGGACCACCCCCATCCCGGGCGTGCCGTTCGACGATCGGGCGGGGCGTTTTGCGAATGTGGACGGGCTGATCGGGCCGGGCCTCTGGTGTGTGGGCTGGGCCCGCCGCGGGCCTTCGGGCACGATCGGCACCAACCGGCAGGACGGCTTCTCGCTGGTGGATCGCATCGCCGCGACGCCCGCTGCCGGCGGCAAGCAGGGGCGCGAGGGGCTGGACGCCCTGCTCGCCGAGCGGGCCGTGCAGGTTGCGACGTTCGAGGACTGGCAGAAGATCAATGCTCTCGAGGTGGCCCGCGCGAGGGCCGGCGCCCCGCGCGAGAAGATCGTGGCGCTGGACGAGCTTCGCTCGGTCTTTGCAGGCTGATCGCAACTTTCGCGAGCGCTTCGCCGTTTGCGTGCTTGACGGGGGGGAATGCCGCGACTATCCCGCCGCCTCGGTCCGGGGAATAGCTCAGCCTGGTAGAGCACTGTCTTCGGGAGGCAGGGGCCGGAGGTTCGAATCCTCTTTCCCCGACCAATTTCTTCAGGTCATTTTGCGCAGCGCCGCACCGGTTCGCCGGGTGCGGGGGGGTTGACCATGGGGCTCGGCCGGACCGAGGGAAAGCCCGTGGGAATGCAGGGCCGGCAGGGGAATATTCGATGAGCTTGCATCTGGTGGCCGATGGCGGAATCGCCCGGCTGCGGATCGATCGTGCCGAAAAGCGCAACGCCTTCACCCAGGCGATGTGGGCGCAGCTTCCAGAGCTTCTGGAAGTAGCGCTGGCGCTGCCGGGCGTTCGGCTGCTGATCCTGGAATCCGCCACCCCCGGCCTGTTCTGCGCCGGCGCCGACATCGCCGAGCTGGTGGCCCGCAAGGACGATGCCGACTGGCGGGCGGCGAACCAGGCCGCCATCAACACGACCCAATATGAACTCGCCCGCTTTCCGCTGCCGACCATCGCGATGATCGACGGGGACTGCGTGGGGGGCGGTTGCGGGCTTGCGCTGGCCTGCGACATGCGCGTGGCGTCGCCGCGCGCGCG
>JBGTBK010000272.1:0-3614 GCA_041749355.1 Sandaracinobacter sp.
CTTGCCCTCCTTCATCCGGTCCACCTGGTGCTTCACCAGCCCGAAACCGGCCGACGAATCGACAAAGGCCGGGCAGAAGATCGGCACGTCATGCTCATAGGCGAGCTTGACGAGGCTGTTGTCCTTCTTGCCATGCTCGGCCAGATACTTGCCCATCTCGCGGATGAACGCGCGGCTGGAATAGGCCTTCGGCTCCAAGCTGTTGGCGATCGCACCGATGGTGTGGTCGCAGTCCTGCAACTGCTCCTCGTCGATGTAGGTGTCGTAGATGCGGTCGATGTAGAGCGAGCGCAGCGTGTTGTCGTTGGGGATCTCCAGCGCCTGATAGTGCTTGTGGCCAAGCCCCTCGAAGAAATCCATGTCGACGATGGTTGCACCCGTCGCGACCACGGCATCGACCATGTTCGACCGGATCAGCTCGGCATAGAGGTCCATGCAGCCGCCGGCCGAGGTGGAACCGGCGATCACCAGGAAGATGGTGCAGTCCTTGTCCTCCAGCATCTGGTTGTAGATGCGGGTGGCGCGCGCAAGATCGCGGCTTGTGAACGACATATTCGCCATGCCGTCGATGATGGGGCGCGCGTCGAAGCTGCGGATGTCGATGTGCTCGACGGTCTTGGACAGAAGCTCTGCCTTGCGTTGCGCAGCCGCCTGCGCACCAGCAGAGTCTGTCGCGTCAATCTGTTCGGTCATGTCTGTCTCCAACAGGAAAAGTGCCCCACCGCACCGGCGATGGGGACTGTGAGGCAAATGGATGAAAGGCTTATGACGCTCCTCAGGAGCGGGCTGCAACCCCGAGCCGGACCACGTTCGTCGGAACGGTCGGCTCGCCGCCCACCGGGATCAGCGATGCCATCGGCGCGTCCGAAACGATCACCGTCTCGCCCGCCCCAAAGCCGTTGAACCCGGTCCGCATCGCATGGCCATAGGCGCCAAGCTGGCCGATCTCGATGAAATCGCCTGCCTTCACGTCCGCCGGAAGCGCGAACGGACCCTTCATATGGTCCATGTCGTCGCAAGTCGGGCCATAGAAGGCAAAGTCCATGAGCTCGGATCCTGAGGCATCCTCGCGCACCAGCTTCACCGGATAGCGCCATTCCACATGCGCTGCATCGAACAGCGAGCCATAGGCACCGTCGTTGATGTAGAGTTCGTTGCCACGGCGCTTTTCCACCCGCACCAGCACGCTGGAGTAGTCGGCAGACAGCGCCCGGCCCGGCTCGCACCAGAGCTCCGCCGAATAGCTGATCGGCAGCGCTTCATAGGCGCGTTCGATAACCGCGAAATAGGTCTCCAGGCTCGGAGGCTCCATGCCCGGATAGCGGCTGGGAAAGCCACCACCCACATCAATCACGTCCACCGTCACGCCGGCTTCCACGATGGCCGCCCGCACAAAACCAAGCGCATCCGCATAGGCAGCCGGGCTCATCGCCTGCGATCCCACATGGAAGCAGATGCCAAGCGCATCAGCCGCCTGGCGCGCAGCCAGCAGCAGGGCAGGGGCGTCGGCAACGCCGATCCCGAACTTGGAGGCGAGGCTGAGCTTCGAATGCGACGAAGACACCTTCAAGCGCACGCAGAGCGTCAGGTCGTCCGCCGGCACGCCGTCGGTCGAACAGGCGCGTACGATCTTCGCCAGCTCCTCGTGGGTGTCGAGGCTGAAGATTCGCACGCCATGCGCGTGATACGCCTCGGCTATTGCCTCTTCCGCCTTCACCGGGTGCATGAACGCGAGCACGGCCTGAGGCAACAGGCCCCGCACCAGACGAACCTCGGCGATCGAGGCGACGTCGAAATGGCGGATGCCTCCGGCCCACAGCAACTCGATGAGATGCGAAGACGGATTGGCTTTCACCGCATAGAAGCTCTTGCCCGGAAATGCCGAGACGAAGAAGCGGGCCGCGTCGAGCGCGGCTTCCGGGCGGACGAGGGTAACGGGCGCTGCCGGTTGCAGCGCGCGCGCTACCCGAAGCGCGTTATGATGCTTGTGCAATTCAAGGGACCTCCGGGGAGCAGTTGAACACAACGACTGCCTTGCGGTGGAAGTCCCATGGGGCAGCGGAGCGCGCATATGGCGACCCGGACCCCCCATGTAAAGGGGAAAATTGTGACAATGGGCCAAAGTCTTGGCTAAGGCTCGGTTAACCTTGCCTGTGCTCAGCCCTTTGGAGGCGCGGCCAGCTTGCCCTGCACGAAGGCTGCAAGCGATCCCACCGTTTCGAACAGCTCCCCAGACACCTCATCGTCGTCGATCAGGATGTGGAATCGATCCTCAAGCGCCGTCAGCACGGTCGCGACTGCCATCGAATCGAGTTCCGGCAGGTTGCCGAACAGCAGCGTGTCCGCCGTCAGGCCCGCCGTGACCTCGGGCGCAAGCGCAAGCGACTGGCCAAGCACTCCGGCCACGGCCGCAAGCGTTTCCAAAGGATCGGTTTCGGGTTCGAGAGACAGGCTGGCCATCCGAATAATGCCCTTCGGTCCAAAATGGGTCTGGCTTCAAAGGCGCCCGGCCCGACAAGATGCCGCACCGTCCAAGGCCGCGCGCCTTACTCCGCCGGCCGCGCCGATGCAATGGTTCGACACGCATCTGTCACAAGCCGAGCCCGCGCCAGGCTCCCCGCCGCCATTGCCACAGAAGGCTCCCCACCATAGAGGCAGCAGCGATGGCGACTGCTTTCCTGAAGATGCACGGAGCCGGCAATGACTTTGCCATCTTCGATGCCCGGCAAGTGGCGCTCGCCATGCCGCCCGAGCGCGTCCGCCGACTGGCAGATCGGCACCGTGGCATCGGCTGCGACCAGCTCATCGTGCTGGAACCATCCGAGAGGGCCGATGTGTTCATGCGCATCTTCAACCCCGACGGCACGGAATCCGGCGCCTGCGGCAACGCCACCCGCTGCGTTGCCCATCTGCTAGGCGGCAGCGCCACGATCGAGACCCGCGGAGGCCTGCTGACGGCAGCAGCCGCAGCCGATGGCGTCACCATCGACATGGGCCCCCCGCGCTTCGGCTGGGCGGAGATCCCGCTCGCCTATGCAATGGACACTGCCGACATGCCGGTCGCCTGGGCCTTTCCCGGGGCAGACCTCGAGCGTCCATCCGCCGTCTCCATGGGCAACCCCCATGTCGTCTTCTTCGTGCCGGACACGGCCGCAATCGCGCTCGAGACAATCGGCCCCGAGATCGAATCGGACCCGATCTTCCCCGAGCGCGTGAACGTGAACATGGCGACCGTGCGCAACCGCCGGCACATCGACCTCAGGGTCTGGGAACGCGGGGCAGGGCCCACACTCGCCTGTGGCTCCGGCGCCTGTGCCACCTTTGCCGCCGCCCGGCGGCGCGGCCTGGTGGACAGCAGCGCGACCGTCAGCCTGCCGGGCGGGGACCTCGTCATTGCCGAAACGCCCTCAGGCTCGCTCACCATGACAGGCCCCGTCTCCAGCGCCTTCCGGGGCGAGACCGACCTTTGAGCGCCCCCGTGACTGCCACCATCATCACCCACGGCTGCCGCTCCAACCTCGCCGAGCGCGACGCGCTCGCAGTCCTCGCGCCGGTCGGCACCACCGTCATCAACAGCTGCGCCGTGACGGCCGAAGCCGTGCGCGACGCCCGGG
>JBGTBK010000273.1:0-20674 GCA_041749355.1 Sandaracinobacter sp.
CGGCCGACGATCTGGCGGCCCTCGACAATGCGGCCACCATGCTGGACCGGGCCAACCTGCCCGACCAGGCCGACGCACTTCGCGGCATCGGATCGCGCCTGAAGGCCGGCATGGCCGCAGAACTGATGCGCCGGATCGAGCCAGACCTCGCCGCCCTGTCGGAAGCCGAGGGCCTCGCGCTCAGGGCAGGCCCAAGGCCGGCAATCCCCAACTCGCTGTTCGCCGCACTGCGCACCGCGATCAAGTCCTGCCGTAAGCTGCGCTTTTCCTATGCCGGCCGGATCAAGGGCCAGACTGAGGAGCGCACGGTTCGCCCACTCGGCTTCCTCTATGGCCACCGCCATTATCTGGTGGCGGCACCAGACGGAGACGGGGCCGCAGGCGCGCCAGACGGCCAGATCCGATTCTTCAGCCTGCCGCAGATCAGCAGGCCCCGGCTGCTGGAGGACAGCTTCACCCGCGACGACGGCTTCGATCTGCGCCGCCTCGTGTCGCATTCCTTCGGGGTGTTCGCCGAAGACGCGCAGGACATCGCCTGGAAGTTCAGCCCCGAAGCAGCCCCGATCGCACGCCAGTTCGAATTCCACCCCAGCCAGCAGGCGGAGACCCTGGCAGACGGAAGCCTGGTCGTGCGCTTCCACGCCGGGGGCCTGCTCGAAATGGCCTGGCACCTGATGACCTGGGGCCCCCATGTCGAAGTGCTGGAGCCCGAACAACTCAAGCGCCTTTTGCCTGAAACCCTGCCAATTTGGCCCGCCCTACCTTGAAGTTGATGAGCGACTATGGTAGCAATAAGATTGAGAAGTAGGGGGGCACTAAAGTGAAAAGAACTATAGTTGTCACATTGATCTGTTTCATTCCAACTGGCGCACAGGCCGCTCTCGGCATCAGGAATGATGCTCAATCAATACGTATTTCGGTTGGGGTTCCAACAAAGTATGAGAATGTTTTGTTCAGCGCATTGGATCCGACACTTTCGACGGTCGTCACACCAAAAACGGAAATAAGCAGTTCAACGGTTGATTACAGTTCTGCTCATCATCTTAGGACTAATGGCACCAGTCTTTTGATAGATTTTGAATCATTTCATTATTTTGAAGGCGGCGTCATCCCATCAGGCCATTCATACGAATTTTCATCAACTTTGTATTTCAAGGGCCCTATAGCTCAGATCACCAACAATGAAAAAGAACCGATACCGATTTTTCTGAAGACATCGCCCAATCCTCTTACAAGGCGTTCCCGGTTTGTATGGATTGATCAGCATCTTATAGTTGTTAGTGATCCTAAAGGGGCGGAATTCTCGTTACATGTCAACAATTTCAGTTGGGCAAGGCGGAGTTATCGCACCGATCTTCCGGCAGGCGCGACGGCTACTGTCCTTGTGAACGGCAGCATTAGAACCACTTTCGGCAGCTTCATCCCTGAGCCTTCAACTTGGGCAATGCTGATTGCGGGCTTCGGGTTGGTCGGATGGAAAGTCCGTCGGGCCACCAAGACTTCGCAGAGGCTTCTCTTGGCTCAACCTGACTGATGGGTCAGAGCCCCAGCACCGTCTTCGCGATGATCGTCTTCTGCACCTCGTTGGTGCCGCCGAAGATCGTCCAGGCCCGGCTGTTGAGGTAGGTCGGCGTCGCCAGCTGCGCCTCGCGGCTGCCCACCGGCTCCGGCGCGCTGTTGCCATAGAGCGGGCGCTCGGGCGGCAATTGCAGGCCGACCGGCCCGAAGATGTCCACCGCCAACTCGTCGATCTTCTGCCGCAGGCTCGAGGACACCAGCTTCACCAGGCTCGTCTGCGGCCCGGGCCGGCGACCCGCCTTCAGTTCGGCCAGAATCCGAAGCTCGGTCGTCTCCAGCGCCTGCGCCTCCAGTTCCAGCGCCACAAGCCGCGCTTCCACGCTCGGCAGATGGCCATAGGCGCCATTGGTGCCACTCGGCTGGCTGTCGGCAGCAGAGCGCAGCCGGGCGATGTCGACCAGCAGGCGCGGGGCCGCGCAGCTTCCGCCACGCTCATTCTCCAGCAGGAACTTCGCAATCCCCCAGCCCTGCCCCTCGGCCCCGATACGATATTGTTCGTGGGTCTCGGCATCGTCCAGAAACACCTGGTTCACCTCATGGTCGCCGGCCAGGGTGATGATCGGGCGGATGGTGATGCCCTTCTGCTTCATCGGCACCAGCAGGAAGGTGATCCCCTCCTGCGGCTTCACATCCGGGTTGGTGCGAACAAGGCAGAACATCCAGTCGGCAAAATGCGCGTGGGTCGTCCAGATCTTCGAGCCGTTGATCTTGTAGGTGCCCGTGACAGGATCCAGCGCAGCCCGTGTCTTCAGGCTGGCGAGGTCCGATCCAGCGCCCGGCTCGGAATAGCCCTGGCACCACTTCTCGCTGCCATCCAGGATCTTCGGCAGAAAGCGCGCCTTCTGCTCGGGCGTGCCATAGGTGTAGATCACCGGCGCCACCAGCTTCAGCCCCAGCACGCTCAGCGCCGGCGCGTCGGCCAGCGCGCACTCCTTCTCGAAGATGTAGCGCTGCACCGGGTCCCAGCCGGTGCCGCCGGCTTCCTTGGGCCAGTGATAGGCCAACCAGCCCTTCTCGAACAGGATGCGCTGCCACTCGTCGCCGATGTCCGGCTCCACGAACACGCTCGGCGTGTTGCGCGCACCCTCCCGGATATGCGCGGGCAGGCTCTCGGCCAGAAAGGCGCGCACCTCTTCGCGAAAGGCCAGCTCCTCAGGCGAAAAGTCCATGTGCATCAGCCTTGCTCCAGCTCGTTGAGGCCCCAGGCGATGCAACGCCTCAGGATGCGGGTGTAGACGGGATAGTTCCAGGAACAGCGCTCGGGGTGAGGCCAGAAGGGCGTGAACACCGCCACGTCATAATGCCCCCGGCAATGCCCCAGCGTGAAGTACAGCAGCCGGCCGGCGCCATGCTTCGTTTCATACAGGATCGGCACCTCGGTCTCGGGCCAGTCACTCTCCACGAAGCCGGTCGCTTCGCCCGAAAAGGTGGTGGCAAGAATGGTGTCGATCTCGGCGGTGGTGCGGCTGAGATACAGTTCGTCCACCACCTCGAAATCGCTTTCGCCCTTCACCAGCGGGTGGCCGGGCTGCTTCACGGTCACCGTGTAGGGCCCGATCGGCGGGTGGGCGACGAACTGGGTGCCCAGCATCGCCATCACATCGGGCCGCTCGTTGGGCGCATCCACCAACCCGCTCTCCAGGAAGCGCAGGATGGAATTGGTGCCGTGCAGCGCAAGCCAGCGCCCGCCGGCCTCCAGCCAGGCCTTGATCGCCGCACTTTCGGCCTCGGTCGGCATCACGTCGCAGGTGTAGGTCACCAGCAGCGAACAGTCCTTCAGCCGTTCGATGTTGGAAAAATCCATCGCGACGGTTGCACGGATGCGCGGCTCGTCTGCAAACAGCTTCAGGATTTCCAGCCGCGCAAAGTCGATGTCGTGATACTTGCCGGCGGCAATGAAATGCACCTGTACGGGTCCCGACATGGTGCTCAATCCCGGATATGGCCGGCGCCGTCGACCGGCAGCTCGGCGCCCGTGGTGAAGCTCGACCGCGGCGAAGCGAGGAACAGGATCGCCTGCGCCACCTCATCCGCCTCGCCCACCCGTCCCATCGGATGGTTGGCCGCAAAGCTCGCCTCGGCCGCCGCCCGGTCGTCCACCATCGCCAGATAGCGTTCGAACATCGGCGTCCGGATCGCGCCCGGGTGCACCGTGTTTACCCGGATCGGAATCCCGCTGTTGGCAAAGTGCAGCGCCGCCGACTTGGAGGCCGCAACCATCCCGGACTTGGATGCACAATAAGCAATGAACGGCGCACCCGGCCGCATCGACAGCATGGAAGCAATGTTGACGATGCTGCACGGCTTGCCCGACGCCTTCATCGCCGGTGCCGCCGCCTGCATGCCATAGACAACGCCCGACAGGTTGATCGCGAGATGCCGGTCCCAGGCGTCGTCGCCGATCGTCTCGACATCCGCCGGCTCGGAAATGCCGGCAGAATTCACCAGGATCGTCAGCGCGCCGAAGCGGTTCACGGTCGCCTGCACGGCCGCCGCCCAGCTGTCGCGTGAGGTCACATCCAGATAGGTCGCCGCACAGCCGGCCCCCAGCTCGGTTGCCGCATCGCCCAGCCGCACCTGGTCGATATCGGCCAGCATCACCTGCGCCCCGTCTGCGTGCAGCGCGCGCGCGGCTGCCAAGCCGATCCCGCCGGCAGCGCCCGTCAGAAGCGCCACATGTCCGTCCAGCATGCCCATCTCAGCGCTCCAATATCGTCACGGCCGAAAGCCCCGGCGCGCCATAGACATGGCTGTAGCCGACCTTCGCACCTTCCACCTGCCGGGCCCCTGCCTCGCCCCGCAGCTGCACCACATTCTCGTAGACCTGCCGCAGTCCCGATGCCCCGATCGGCTCACCACAGGCAAGGCAGCCGCCATCGGTGTTCACCGGCAGCTTTCCGCCGATCCGCGTCCGGCCCTCGGCCAGCCACTGCTCCTGTTCGCCATCTGCACAGAAGCCGTTCTCCGACATGTGCATGATCTCGGCGCCGCTCTCGGTGTCCTGCAGCTGCGCCACATCGACGTCGCCAGGTCCGATCCCTGCTGCCTCGAAAGCGGCCTTCGATGCAATCACGGTCGGCGAAGGACCACGCTCGATGTCCAGCCCCGGCGAGAACACCTCGAAACTCCCCGGCGGGCGCGTGCGCACCGTCGCCGTCTTCAGCTTCACGGCCCGCGCCCCAAGCTCGCGCGCCTTCTTTTCGGTTGCCAGCACCAGCGCAACCGCGCCCTCCGCCGGTGAGCAGAACATGAACTTGGTCAGTGGATCGTTCACCATCTGGCTGTTCAGGATGGTGTCGAGGTCGACCGGCTGCTTTCGCCAGCTGTGCGGCGCAAGCGCGCCATTGGCGAACGCCTTCTCGGCCACCAGCCCGAGTGATCGCGCAGAAATGCCGAACTGCTCCATGTATCGCCTGAGTTTCAGCGCGAAGAACTGGGTCGTCAGCATCAGGCCCGTCTCGCCATACCAGTCGGGCAGGCCCCAGTCGGCAGGCTTCGGATCGAAGGCCCCGCGGGGATGCTTGTCGAACCCGACTGCCAGCGCAATCTCCGCCTGCCCCGCCTTGATCGCCGAAAAGGCGCCGAACAGCGCCGATCCGCCCGTTGCGCAGCCGTTGGCCACATTGATGAATGGCACGCCCGTAAGGCCCAGGTCGTTGACCATGATGTCGGCATTGCCTGCCGCCGAAGACCCGCCATAGGCGATCTCCACATCGCCCCAGGCAGCGCCCGAATCCGCCAGCGCCTGCCGGGCCGCGAACACGCCTTGCTGCAGGCCCGTCACCCCATCGGTCCGGCCGAACGGGTGGATCCCCGCCCCGATGATGCAGACGTCAGACATCGGCTGTCTCCAGCGGCGCAAAGGCATAGCTCGCCTTGCCCGCAAAATCCTCCACCACCAGCCGGCAGGGCAGCCCCACCTTCAGCCCAGCATGGTCGAACCCCGTCAGCCGCGCTTCCACGATCACGGCGCCGGGCAGTTCGACATAGGCGATGGCGTAAGGGGCAAAGTCCTCCGGCCCGGTGTAGGGCGGAGACTTCGGGCGGAACCGCTGCACCGTCCAGCTCCAGATCCGCCCCTCCCGCGGCAGCGCCACCGGCTCGAACCGCTCGCGGTCGGCCGGCAGCGGAAACACGATCCGCCCGGTCGCCCGGTCACGCCCGCCCAGCAGCGTCGGCTCACCGCCATCCAGCGCAAACAGGTCGGGTGCGATAGGCTCCATCAGGCGGCCTTCGCAAAGGCAGCGGCAGCCGTCTCGGGATCGCCCCACAGCCGCGAAAGCATCTGGATCCGCTTCAGCCCATGGCCCACCAGAAGCTCGTCGGTCACGCCCATGCCGCCGTGGAACTGCACACACTCATGCGCGATGTTGCGCGCCGCTTCCGAGACAAAGGCCCGCGTCCCGGCGATCTGCCGGGCCCGCTCGGCGTCTGGCGCAAGCGCGGCCCGAAGCACCATCGACCGTGCCTGTTCCAGCGCGACATAGCAGTCGGTCAGCCGGTGCTGGATCACCTGGAAGCTGCCCAGCGTCTTCCCGAACTGGGTGCGCTGCTTCACATAGGCCAGCGTCTGGTCGAACAGCAGGCTGGCAACCCCAACCATTTCGCCCGACCCTGCAAGCCAGGCCGCCCGAACCGCCGCTTCAAGGTCCGAAAGCCCAAGCGTGCCCAGGCGCGTGGCCGGCACGTCGTGAAGCTGCAACTCGGCCGCCAGCTGGCCATCCGCTGCAACCCAGGCCCGCCGCCCAAGGCCGGCTGCAGCACAGTCCACCAGGAACAGCCCGATGCCATCCGCATCGCGTGCCTCGCCCGAAATCCGCGCCGAAACCACAAGCCCGTCGGCCGCCATCCCCTGCCACACGGCAGACTTGGCACCGGACAGCTGCCAGCCATCGGCCGACTGCTTTGCCCGCGTCTCCACATGGGCCAGATTGTAGCGCCCGGCGGCTTCCGTCACGCCAAGCGCCACCAGCCTCTCACCGGCGATCAGCGCATCCGCAAGCCCCGATTGCTGCGCAGCATTCACCAGTGCGGCCACGGGCACAAGGCACTCGCTGAACGGCTCTGTCGCCAAGCTCCGCCCCAGCGCCTCAGCCACCGTGACGATCTCGACAGGGCCTCCGCCCAGCCCACCTTCGGAACTTGCAAAGGGCAGCGCCGTCAGCCCGAGCTCAGCCATCTGAGCCCAGCCGCCGCGGTCAAACCCGCCCGTCTGCTTGCGCTGGCGCCGCCGCTTTTCCAGGTCCAGCCCATGCGCCTCGGCGCAATAGCGCTCCACCAGCGCCTTCAGCATGGCCTGCTCTTCGGTCAGATCAAAGTTCACGCCGCACGCTCCAGCGGGCGGGCCGCAAAGGTCAGCGGCAGGTTCGAAAGCCCGCGCAGCAGCATGTTCGGCTTCCACACCAGCTCGGCCCCTGGCACCACTGCAAAGCCATCCAGCCGGGCCAGCAGCTCCTGGAAGGCAACGGCAAGCTCCTTTCGGCTCAGCATGTTGCCGACACACATGTGGATGCCGCGCCCGAAGGCCAGATGCGTCCTCGCATTCCTGCGATCGGGCTGGAAGCCGTCCGGGTCCTCGAACTTCGACGGATCGCGGTTCGCAGCCGCAAAGCGCACCATCAGCATCGTGCCAGCCTTCGCCTCCACTCCGCCCACGACAGCGTCCTTCTTCACCACCCGCCACATGCCCGAAGTGGGCGTTTCCAGCCGCAGCATTTCCTCGACCATGTTCGGGATGAGCGACGGATCGGCGCGAACCTGCGCCAGCGCCGCCGGGTTCTGGATCAGGTTCAGCATCCCGGCCGCCAGAGTCGACGTCGTGGTCTCGTTGCCGGCCACCATCAGCTGCTGCAGCACCGACATGATCTCGGCATCGTCCAGCGGGGTCTCGCCATCGACCGACGCATGCACCAGGTCGCTCAACAGATCGCCGGTAGGTGCAGCCCGCCGGGCGTCGATCAGCGTCTTCGAATGGCGCTGGAATTCCACAACCTCGCGCGCACATTCCAGCTCGCGCTCACGCGGGATCATCTGCCCCAGCCGGTCGGCAAAGGCGTCGGACCAGCGCTTCACGGTCTGCACGTCGGTGTTGCCCTGCATCCCGATTTCCGACGCAATCACGGCCACCGGCAGGGGAATCGCGAAGTCAGCCACGAAATCGACGGTCTCGCCGAGCGCGGCCTTGCGCTGCATCGCATCGATCAGATCCACCACGATCCCGCGAACCCGGTCTTCCAGCGCCTCCACCTTCTTCATGGAAAAGGCGAGGTTCACCAGCTTGCGGTAGCGCGTGTGAACCGGCGGATCGGCCGTCAGCATGGTGTCGACCGCCGGCCAGCCGGTCTCCAGGATTGCCGTCACCTCCGGGTCCTGGCTGCGCGCTCCGGCAAGGTCGGTTCCGAACGCGTTGGAGAATTCCTCCACCCGGCCCAACGCATCCACCACGGCGTCATAGCCCGTCACATAGGTGATCGGCGTTCCGGGAAGTTCGAACGCAGGCGCAATGCCGTGGCAGGCGGCATAGAAGGCCCAGGGGTCGGACAGGACCTCGGGCGCGAAGGGATTTCCTGGTGGGGCAGGTGCCGTCATGGTGGATGTCCCCGAATTGCAATATCGCCACCGAAACTACCCCTCGTGGACGCGCGACCCGACCGATGAAAGTGACAGGCTGCCGCGTTGGGGAGGGTGCAGCCCTAGGGTCTGAGCTTCGCCTCGATGCCGGGCCAATCGGTATCCAGGATCGCGAAGATGTTTGTATCGCGAATGAAGCCCGTGTGCGTGATCTTGTGCCGCCGCAGCAGCCCCTCATGCCGCGCGCCCAGCTTCAGCACGGCCGCCTTCGAGCGCGCATTGCGGTCGTCCACCCGAAACTCCACCCGGTGCGCGCCTGTGCCAAACACATGGGTCAGCACCATCCATTTCACGGTCTGGTTCAGCCTCGTGCCGCGCACCTTCGGAACATAGAAAGTGGTGCCCACCTCCACCACGCCCAGGTGGCGCGCGTCGGGCGAAAGTCCGGTCATGCCGACCAGTTCATCCTCCAGCAGAACGGCCCACATCAGCCAGGCAGGCGGCCCCGGTTCGTCGCCGGTCACACTGTCGAACCAGCTGTCGAAGCCCTGCCCGCGCAGGTCGACGCTGTAGATGGCCCAGATGTCCTGGTCCGATGCGCAGGCCGCCTTCAACGCGGTTCGATGCTGCCCGGCCAACGGCTCCAGCCGGATGGCGCCATGCGCCAGAACCGGCAGCGCCGCGCTCATTGCGGAGTCAGCTGCGCCATCCACTGCCCCAGGTCGAAATAGTCCCTCCAGGCCGTCACCTTGCCGTCCAGAACCTCGAACACCCCCATCACACGCAGCTCCACCCAGCGCCCGTCGGCCAGCCGGAACCGGTCGGTCCGCTCGTTCAGCACCGTGTGGTCATGCTCGGCGCTGTGGTGCACGATGAACTCGACGGCGGTGAAAGGGATCTGGTCGAACACCGCCTTCACGGCAGCCGGCCCGGTCACCGGTTTCATCGGGATGTTGTGATAGACAATGTCGTCTGCCAGCAGGGCAAAGGCCTCGTCCATCCGCATCCCGTTCAGATGGTCGATGAAGCTCGTCACGATCTCGGTTGCAGTCATGTCCATCTCCCAGAGCAAGTCTTTCAGGGATGCGCCGTCGCCCCACCGTCAACCACAAGCGTCGCACCCGTCATGAAACGCGCATCGTCACTCGCCAGAAAGGCCGCCACATCGGCAATGTCCTCGGGCGTTCCCAGCCGCTTCAAGGCCGATTTCTGCTCCCAATAGTCGCCGAACGCCGGGTTCGCTGCAAAGGCGGGCTTCGTGATCCCGGTAAGAATCGCGCCCGGCTGGATGCAATTGGCAGTCACCCCGTCGGGCCCCAGTTCGATCGCCACCGCACGGGTAAGCCCCAGCACCCCATGCTTGGCAGCCGCATAGGCCGCCATTCCGGCCTCGCCGAAAGTCGACATCACCGAGCCGATGGTGATGATCCGCCCAGCTGCCGACTGCTTCAACAGAGGCGTGCAGGCGCGGATGGTGCGAAACACGGCGTTCAGGTCGATCTCCAGCGTGGTCGCCCACACGGCGTCCGAATGGCCGTCCAGCGGCTCGAGCGCCGACACGCCGGCATTGGGGACCAGGATGTCCAGCCGGCCATCACAGGCTGCCAGCAATTGCTGCGCAGCATCCGGGTCCGCCACGTCCAGCACAAGGTCGCAGCCAGGCGCCCTGTCGGCCGTGATCACTTCGGCGCCGTCCGCCTTGAACCGCGCCGCAATCGCCGCCCCGATGCCCGAAGCGGCCCCAGTCACCATCGCCTTGCGGCCATCAAGTTTCATAGGGCCAGAATCATCTTGCCGTCATTCGACCCTTCGAACAGCCGCATGAAGGCACCGAAGGCATTGTCGATGCCGTGGTCGACATGCTCGTCGAAAACCAGCCACCCTTCGCTCACCCAGCCGGCCATCACGCCAGCGCCCTCGGAAAAGCGCGGCAGGTAATCGCGCACCAGCAGTCCCTCGATCCGTGCCGAATGCACGATCAACTGCCACAGGTTGCGCGCACCCACCTTCTCGGGCGAGTTATACTCCGAAATCAGCCCGCACAGCGCCACCCGGCTGCCATGCTTCAGGTTCATCAGCGCAGCGTCCAGGCAGGCACCACCCACATTCTCGAAAACGATGTCGACGCCATCCGGTGCGGCCGCGCGGATCTCCGCCTCCAGCTGCTCCACGCTCTTGCCGCGATAGTCGATGGCTGCGTCAAAGCCATAGCGCTCCACCAGCCGCCGGCACTTCTCCGGCCCGCCCGCGATCCCGATGCTGCGGGTTCCCTTGATCCTGCCGATCTGCCCCACCAGGCTCCCGACCGCGCCCGCAGCCCCCGAAACAAGCAGCGTTTCGCCTGGCTTCGGCTGGCCCACTTCCAGCAGCCCGAAATAGGCGGTCATCCCAACCGCCCCCAGCACCGACAGGAAGTTGGTCGGGCTCGGCACGATTCCGGCGTCGATGGGCCCGGTGAACCCGCCCGCCACACCGACCGAATGGGTCTCGATTGCGTTCAGTCCCAGCACCCACTGGCCAACTGGGAAATCCGCGTTCCGGCTTTCGGCCACCACGCCCACCGTCGTCGCCCGCACAGCCTCGCCCAATGGCACAGGCGGCATGTAGCTCGGCGCATCGTCCAGCCAACCGCGGATCGCAGGATCCAGGCTCGCAAAGCGGTTCTCGATCAGGAATTCGCCCTCGCCCAGAGTTGGAAATGCCTCTTCCACCAGGGCGAAATCCGCAGGCACGGGCGTGCCGTTCGGCCGCCGCGCCAGGGTGAACCGCTTGCGCACACCCATCAGTCTGCCCCCCTTCCCCCGTCGACGAGATGCGCAGTCCCCGTCACCATCCGGCTCCGGCCGGAGGCCAGGAACCGGATCGCAGCCGCGATGTGCCGCGCCTCTCCCAGCATATCCAGCGCATTGCCGTCCTTCACGAAGGCCTTCACACCCTCATTGTCGCCATAGGCCCCCGTGATCATCTCGGTGTAGATCACACCGGGGTTCAAGCTGTTCACCCGGATCGGCGGATCGAAGCTGCCACCCTCCACGGCTGCGATCTTGGAGAAATGGGTGACTGCCGCCTTCGCCGCACAATAGGCCGCGCAATCCTCCAGCCCGATCAGGCCGGCCAGCGACGACACATTGATGATGGAGCCGGCCGACTTCGTTGCCCCCATGGTGCGAAGCCCATACTTCGTGCCCAGCACCACCGATTCCACATCGGTCTCCCACAGCCCGCGAAACTCGGCCAGCGAAGTTTCCAGCAGCGGCTTCGAAAAGAAGGCCCCGCCGCTGTTCACCAGCGCATCCAGCCGCCCATGCTGCGCAGCAATCTCCGCCATCACCTCGGCCCAGTCGGCCTCCCGCGTGATGTCGAACGCGCGGAATTCCGCCGATCCGCCTTCCGCTTCGATGGCCGCCACAACGGCCGCCCCGCGTTGGGCGTTGCGCCCGGCCGCCACCACGTGAAACCCGTCCCGCGCCAGCCACAGCGCTCCTTCGCGCCCGATGCCGGATGTCGCGCCCGTCACAAGTGCCACCGGCTTCACGGTTCGCCCCGTCATGCCCGATCACTCAAGACCCAGCCGCCATCCACCACCAGATGGCTTGCGGTCATGAACTCCGCCTCGTCGCCGGCCAGGTACAGGATCGCCTGCGCGATATCCTCAGGCCTGCAATAGTCCTTCAGCGGGATGTTGGCGAAGCGCGTGGGGTCGTCCCAATAGGCGTCACCGCCGAACATTTCCTCGGTCATCGCCGTGCGCGTCCCGCCAGGGCACACCGCATTTACCCGGATCAGGTCGCCCTTGCGGCCAAGCTCCACCCCCACCGCGCGCGCCATGTTGATCAGCGCCGCCTTGGCCGTCCCATAGACGGTCGTCTGCATGATCGGCTTCAACCCGGCGATCGAGGCCACCACCACGATGCTGCCTTCGGCCGGCGACCCTTGCGCCCGCATCTGCCGAACCGCCGCCTGCATCCCCAGGAACGCGCCTTCCACATGCACGCGGGACTGGTCCCTCAACACGTCCAGCTCCAGCTCGACGATCGGTCCGGCCTGCGCGGTCCCCGCATTGGAAGCCAGAATGTCCAGCCGCCCGAAGCGCGCCACGCATTCGGCCACGGCCGCTGCCCACTGCGCCTCGTCGGTCACGTCATGCGCGAACAGGTCTCCACTTGCGCGGATGTCCGTTCCCAGCACCTTAGCACCCTCAGCCTCGAACAGCGCCTTGGTCGCAGCCCCGATTCCGGATGCCGCGCCGGTCACGAGTGCGACTTTTCCCTTCAGAGCGGCCAAACCATCACCTCATCTCCCTCTTGCCTGGTCGGATAGGCCGTGATCCCCTCATGCGCGGGCGGCCCCAGCACCCTGCCGGTCTTCAGGCAGAAGCGGGCGCCATGGTGCGGGCAGACGATGCTGCTGCCGCGCACCCGCCCGCCCTCCAGCGGAAGGGCCGCATGGCTGCACTGCGCCGCCACCGCATAATAAACCCCGTCCTGCCCCCGGGCGACAATCATGTCGCGCCCGGCGACCTCCCGCCGAACGGCGGCGCCAAGGGCGAGATCGGCAGGCCCGGCCGGGCAGAAACCCGCCTCAGCCGTCAACATCATCCCCCACATAGTCCATCAGCACCTTGTGGAAGTGCCGGATCCGAAGCTCCTGCCGCCCCAGGATCAGCCCGCCAAAGGCCCGGCTGTTCATCCCGTCCTGCACATGCGGCAGGTTGTGGGCATCCTGGTCAAGCACCAGCCCCAGGCTGATCTGGCCGTGGCTGTAGGTCACATGATCCGGAAGCTGATACGGTTGATCTTCGGGCAGATGCGCGAAGTTCATCAGGTCATAGAGCATGCGGTTCGGATCGGTCGGGTGCGGCCGGCTCACGAACAGCAGCATCGTCTCCCCATAGATGTTCATCGTGAAATTCGGGAAGATCATGTAGTGATAGTCGTCCGACAACTGGTCGTCCGACAGCTCCTTGTAGGGGTAAATGCTGCCCTCTTCCTTGGCCCGCTTGGCCTTCTGGATCGCCAGCCGCAGCGCGCGGGGATTGCCCTCGAATTCGGCCGGATCCAGCCCGTTCAGCTGCGCCAGCCCGATCATCATCTCCGAAAGCGAGCGCTGGTCGCGGTAGCGGGGCGAGGGCGTCTGGAACGGCACCAGATATCGGTTGTGCTTGCCAAGGCAGTCGATCTGGACATTCCAGTCATCCAGCCAGCTCAGCAGCTCGGGGTGGATTCCCTGCACATGGTAGGTCTCGTTGAAGGCATCGACGCTCGCCTTCCAGTTGCAGTCCCACTCGATCGTCTTCCAGTCGATCAGCTTCATGTCCTCGAAGCGATACGGGTCCAGATGCTCCGGGATCACGCCAAGGAACTCGCGCAGCGGCTCGGCGTCCGGGCTCATGTTGAACCAGAAGAAGCCGCCCCATGTGTCCACCTTCACCTGTTTCAGATGCTCGGTGCACAGCCCGCCCATCTGCGGAAAGGTCTCGATGTCGGGCACATGGATATGCTTGCCCGAAACATCCCATTCCCAATGGTGGTAGCCGCATTTGAAGCTGTGGGCAGCGCCGGTGCCGTCGGTGGGCAGGATGCGGTTGCCGCGGTGCGGACAGACGTTGAAGAAGCCCCGGATCGACCCGTCGGCCTGGCGCGCGAAGATGAAGTTCTCCGGCCCCACCGAATGGGTCATCCAGTCGCCCGCATCGGGGATCACCTCTTCCCGCCCGCCGACCAGCCAGGCCTTGGTCCACATCCTGTCCCATTCCGCCTTCATGAAGGCGGGCGAGGTGTAGCGGGAGGCCGGAATGCGGTCGAAGCCGAGATCGGGATCGGCCGCCTTTTCGGCAGCCTTGCTCTTCCGGCCGGGGTTCACCCGCTCGAGCGGAATCGATTTCCAGTGCTCCAGATCGTCGCGCGTTGCCATCGAAAGGCCCCTTCAGGCTGCCGCAGCCGCGCGGACCTTGCCGGTCCACTCGCCGCAATATTCGCCGGCCGCCGTCAGCGGCCAGATCACATGGGCATGCCCGCTGCCCACGGTCGGATGCGGGGCATAGCGCTTGCACGTGCCGGTCGCAGGCGATCCCGGAATTCCCGGCACACCCGGCCCTTCCACCCGCACCTGCGTCCAGAAGCGACAGGTCACGCAAAGTTCGTCGGCCATTCCATCCTCCCCGGTGGTTCTGCCTGCGCCGGCCCCGCATGTCAGTCCTGCCACCGGCGGGCCCAACCACGAGCAGACTCCCAAGACCTGATCGAAGGTAAGACGGCGGCGCGTCCGACACCACTCGCGAAAGCCGCTAGGGTGCCAGCCAAGCAACCGCGGTCGGCCGAACGGCACGCCACACAACGAAAAAGGGGCCGGGCATTGCCGCCCGGCCCCTTCCCGTATCAGAGATCTGCTGTCAGGCGGCTGCGAGGCGCCGACGCCGCATGGCAGTCCCGACCATGCCGAAACCGGCAATCAGCATTGCCCAGGTGGCGGGCTCGGGGATTGCGTTCGGATCGCCGGGGGTCAAGACCACGCCTTCGCCCGAGACGATGAACGCCGCGAGGAAGATGTTGTCGTCGGCCGACGGGTTCAGCGTGTCCACCTCGATCTTGGTGTCGCCCAGCGAGATGTAGGGCGTCAGGTCGTAACGCTCGCGGTCGTTCGCATAGCCGGGCAGCAACGTCGAGAACGGGTCATCATTGCCGCCAACGGTGATGAGGCTGCCATTGGCCTGCTGTGCGCCATCATCGAAGTTGCCGGCGTTCAGGGTGATCGTGGTGCCGTTCACGTCGATGCGGTTGGTCTGGCCGCAGCAGCTGAACCCGATGCCGAGGCGAAGGTCGGCCTGGAAGCCGGCAGCCGTGGGGTCGAGCCCTTGCGCAAAGGTTGCGCTGAAGCCGTCGCCACCGACCGCGCTGAAGCCGTCGAGAATGGCAACGGTCGAGGTCGACAGCGACGCAAGGCTGTAGACGACGACAAGCGCGGTTCCGTCGGTCTGCACGTTCGATTCCTGAACGTCGAACGCATAGGTGCCGCCGGGACCACCGTTGATGACAGGCGCAACGATCGAGGTCACATCGGCACGCGCCGAATTGAGGCCGCAGCAGTCGGTGCCATTGACGACAGACGCGCCGAACATCGCAGAGACGCCGTTGAGCGTGACGTCATAGGGCGTCGCAGTGTTGTTGAAGTTGAAGTTCGACTGGTAGAGCCACGCACCGGTCACGGTCGCCCCGACCGGAACGAACGCGTTGACGGTGTAGGCGTTCGAGGTCGACCCGCCGCCGTCGGTCGACAGACCGTAGCTGCCGGTGAACGTCTTGAACGTCGTCAGCCCGGCGCTCGCAGGTGCGGCCATGCCGACCATCGCGATCCCGGCAAGAAGTGCAATTCTTCCGATCATAAAAACAACCTTTCCTTCCCTGTTGGTAAATTTGGATCAGCAATGTTCATGCCAAACTGCGGCGCATCTGAATTTCCACGAGAAATGTGCGGAACCGCCGGTTCGGACCCCGCCGAAATGTAAAACCGACCGACACTTTGCTAAAAAATGTGCGGATTCGGACGCCAGACGGGAACATCTTGCTGCGGGAACCGGTGCGCACATGCGGGCATCAGGACTCCGCCTTGCGCCACCATCGGCAGCCGAGGCCCTTGCAATCCGCTCGCCTGCGCGTAATCAGACCCCCGACCTGCACAACAAGGCCGGGACAGGCTTGCGTCTGACGATGCTCGCCAAGGCTCAGGGGTCGCATGTGCCAGTCTTGAGGATCGGCCGCATTGGGGAGACGGGAATGGGCGAAACAAGCGCCGGCCTGCGAAGCGATGTTGCACGCATGACCATCACTTCGGTGAAGGACATCCGGCGGGCCGCCGAAGCGCTGCGCGACATCGCATGGGAACGCGCCAGCCTCCGCGTCGCGGTTGCCGACAACATCGCCAGCAAGAACCCCCTCGTCGACGAGGATGGCGCCGTTCTCGCATCCGAAGTGTTCGGCTGGAACGGCGCGACCGAGCGCTGGTGGGCCGACACCCGCCTTGCCCTTTCGTCCCCGCTGCCGCGCGCATGCCGCTACGAAAGCGAGCCCTTCTGGGTGAACGCCGAAGGCTATCGCACGCGCCAGCCCAACCGCTATCTCGAAGCGATCGACCTGCAGAATTTCGAGAAGCGCGCGCTGTGCAAGGCCGCCATCGTGATCCCCGTGCACCTGCCCTTCGGCCAGATCGGCGCCGTCAGCTTCTGCGCAGCCGACCCCGAGCGCACCGACCTCAGCGCCGAGTATGACGAGCATGCCGACGCGCTCTACATCCTTTCGCACCGCTTCGTGTCGGGCTGCGTGAAGGCGCTGCGCACCCGGCAGTGGCTGCCGGCCGATTGCCAACTGACGAAGCGCGAAGTCGAATGCCTGCGCTGGGCCAGCATCGGCAAGACCGACAAGGAGATCTCGATGATCCTTGGCCGCTCCCACGCAACGGTGCGCTTTCATATCCAGAACGCGGGCGAAAAGCTCGACGCTGTGAACCGCTCACAGACCATCTTCAAGGCCGCCCAACTGGGCTATCTGGGCTACGCCGCATGAAACAATCCCTTCGCATCGCCCTCGGCCTCGGTGGCCTGCTGTTCATCCTGATCGGCCTGGCCTTCCTCATCCACCCGGCCGAGATGGGCGCCCTCTTCTTCATCGAGGCGCAGGGCTCGCAAGGTCTCGCCACCATCCGCGCCGACCTCACAGCCTTCTTCGTGGTCGGCGGCCTGTTCGCAGCGCTTGGCGCCTGGCGTCAGGATCCCGAACCGCTGAAGGTGCCGCTGCTTCTGCTGGCCATCGCGCTCTTCGGCCGCACGGTCAGCTTGGTGTTCGACGGACGCGGACCGGAGGCAATCCAGCCGATGGTGGTCGAGGCGGTGTTCATCGGACTGATCGTGGCCGCGCAGCGGGCGTTTGCGCAGCGGTAGTCTGGGCGCGGGAGTCGTCGGACGGGCTTGTGCCGGCAAGCCTGCGCCGGTCGGCAAAGCCGCCGGCTGCGGCTTGCCACCACAACCCGCCGGCCGACCGGGGACGGCGAGTCTGTGGACCAGCGCTGCGCACTGGCCACAGCCGCCTGAAAACCGGGGCCGGTTGGTTCAGTCTGTGATCTTCAAGACCTGTTTGCCCCGGTTTTCCCCCGTGAACAGCCGCATCAGCGTTCGGGGCGTGTTCTCGAACCCCTGCTGCTCGTCCACCCGGAACACCAGCCGCCCGTCGTTCACGAGGCGCCCCAGCCGCTTGCGGATCGCCGGGAACTCGCTCGCCCAATCGAGCACGATGAACCCGTGCATCGAGGCGCGGCGAAACACCAGGTTGAAGTAATTCTCCGGCCCGGCCGGCATCGTGCCTGTTTCGTACCGGCTGATCCCGCCGCAGATCACCACCCGCGCCCCGGTCGCGATATGTCCCAGCATGTCGTTCAGGATCTTGCCGCCCACATTGTCGAAGATCACGTCCACCCCGCCCGGCGCCAGTTCCTTCAGCTGCGCGCGCAGGTTCCCGGCTTTATAGTCGATGGCGGCGTCATAGCCCGCCTCCTCCACCAGCCAGCGGCACTTCTCCGCCCCGCCCGCAATGCCGATCGCCCGGCAGCCCGCCACCTTCGCCAACTGCCCCACGGTCGAGCCCGTCGCACCGGCCGCCCCGCTCACCAGCACCGTGTCGCCCGGCTGCGGCTTCCCCAGTTTGAACAGCCCGCACCATGCCGTCAGGCCCGTGGTTCCCAGCACGCTCAGCATCGCGGTCGGCGGCAGGTCCGGGTTCACCGGTTCCAGGCCAGCGCCGTCGGTCACCAGCCACTCCGTCCAGCCGGTGAGCCCGGCATAGAGCGCGCCTTCCTTCAGCTTCGGATTGTGCGATTTCACAACCCGCACGATGCCGCTGCCCCGCATCACGTCGCCGATCGCCATGGGTGCCACATAGTCGGCCACATTCTCGGCCCAGCCCTTCTGTGCCGGGTCGAAACCCAGCCACAGCACCTGGGCGAGCGCCTGCCCGGGCCCAGGCTCGGGCAGGTCCGTCTCGGCAAGCCGGAAATCCTCGTCCCTCAGCGGCCGGCCACGGGGGTGGTCTGCCAGCAACCATTGGCGAGTTCTCATGTGCGTTGCTCCCTCTTGTCCGTCGCCGCAGATGGCGGGGAAAGCCGGGCCCGGGCAACTAGCCTTGCTGATGGCCCGCAATCGCCAGCAGGGCCGCAATCGTCTCGCCGGGCGCCGTCACCATCAGGTCATGCCCGCTGTCGATGTCCACCATCGGCCATCCCGCGGCCACCGCCTCGGCCCCACCATTGGATGGCCCGGCCAGCGTGTTCCCCAACGCCCGCACATAGGTCTTCGGGATCGCGGCAAGGCGCGGCGGGTGCGCCGGCATCGGCTCCTCCAGACACCTGAGCGGCATCGGAGTCTGCCGCCGCGCCACCCAGTCGTAACCCGGATGGCCAGGCGGAACCCCGATCATCTCGGGCGCATAAGGCGCCATCGCGATTCCGTTGATCGCCTGGGCTCGCACCATGTCGATCAGCTCGGGTGGCGCCCCGTCGAACAGGGTTGCGCCTTCGGCAACCGGCACGCCGTCCAGCGACACCCAGTGCGCAACGGCCGGATGCCCCGTCGCAAGCGCTGTGACCCGCGCGCCATAGCTGTGGCCCACCAGCACGACATCGGCCATTTCCTCGCAGTCCAGCACCGCCAGCACATCGGTTAGGTGGGTCGCGATTCCCGTCTCGGCCGTCATCAGATGCGCCCGCTCGCCAAGCCCGGTCAGAGTCGGCGTCAGCACCCGGTGTCCGGCCGCGCGCAGCCCGTCGGCCACCTGCCGCCAGCACCAACCGCCATGCCAGGCCCCATGCACCAGCAGAAACTCAGTCATCTCTCTTTTCTCCTCCGCTTCGCTCCGGGCGCGCAGTCGCGGTTCTGCCTGCGGCAGACCTTCGGTTCGCGGTCCCTTCAGGACCGGAATTTTCCCAATAATCGTAACACCGCTGCTGGTGCCGCCGCACGAAGGCAGCCGCCTCGGGCCCCACGAACAGCCCCTCCCACGGGTCGTGACCCTTGCTCAGCCACCATCCCTGTCCCGGAATCCCGTCAGAGGCGCGCACCACCAGGCTCGCCAGCTGCGGCCGGTCCAGCGCCCGCTGCCGGCTGTCCACCTCTTCCAGCGCCGCACACAGCTGCCCCACCTGAAAGCGCTGGAACGGGTGCCCGAACCAGCGGAACACGTCGCCATAGCTCACCGCCTCGCCATTCCCGGCCTTCAGGATCAGCAGCGCTTCCAGCTCGTCGACAGGGAACAGGGCCATGCGCCAAATGGCTAGCGCAGTGCCGAGCCGCGCGCTACACGCCAGAACAATGAGCGAGGGGCAATATCCGGCAACCCGAATGCGGCGCCTCAGGCGCAACGCCTGGTCGCGCGCACTCGTCTCCGAAACCCATGTGACGCCGGCCGATCTCATCTGGCCGCTGTTCGTGCGCGAAGGCACCGACAGCGCCGAACCGATCGCAACCATGCCCGGGGTCTTCCGCCACACGGTCGACAGGCTGCCAGCACTCGCGAAACAGGCCGAGGCGCTCGGCATCCCGGCAATCGCCCTCTTCCCCTACACGCCCGCGCAGCTGCGCAGCGACGGCGGGGCCGAAGCGCTGAACCCCGACAATCTGGTCTGCCAGGCCCTTCGCGCCATCCGCGACAGCGGCGCCAACGTGGGCCTCCTCACCGACATCGCGCTCGATCCCTACACCAGCCACGGCCACGACGGCCTGATCGACGACGCGGGCCATGTGCTGAACGACGCCACAGTCGACATGCTCGTGGCCCAGGCCCTGAACCAGGCCCGCGCCGGCGCCGATATCGTCGCCCCCTCCGACATGATGGATGGCCGGGTCGGCGCCATCCGCACAGCACTCGAGGCAGATGGCCACGCCGACGTCCAGATCATGGCCTATTCTGCCAAATATGCCTCCGGCTTCTATGGCCCGTTCCGCGACGCGGTCGGCGCCGGTGGCTATCTGAAGGGCGACAAGAAGGGCTATCAGATGGACCCGGCCAACGCCCGGGAAGCCCTGCGCGAAGTCGCGCTCGACATCGCCGAGGGTGCCGACTCCGTTATGGTAAAGCCCGGCCTGCCCTATCTCGACATCGTCCGCCGCGTGGCCGAACGCTTCGACGTGCCGGTCTTTGCCTATTGCGTGTCGGGCGAATATGCCATGGTCGAGGCGGCAGCCGCGGCGGGCATGCTCGATCGCAACCGTGTGATCCTGGAAATCCTCACCGCCTTTCGCCGCGCCGGCGCCAGCGGTGTCCTCACGTACCACGCGCCCGACGCCGCGAGGCTGCTGCAGGGATGACCGACTTCCACCGGCTGCTGGCAGCAGACCAGGGCGGCGAGGCCACCCCGATCCACATCGTCGGCACCGACAGCTTCGACCGCTTCCTCACCAGCCTCAGCGAAGTCGGCCGAACGGCGGTCGCCGCTGCCGGCTTCCGCGGCCGCGCCGACACGGCCCTGTTCCTCCCCGGAGGAAACG
>JBGTBK010000274.1:0-8844 GCA_041749355.1 Sandaracinobacter sp.
CGTCGCCCTGGCAGACAGGCTCCGCCGCGCCCGCCCCGACATCGCGATCGGCGCGGACCTCATCGCCGGCTTCCCTACAGAGGGCGAGGCAGCCCATGCCGCAAGCCGCGCCCTGATTGCCGACTGCGGCCTGTCATTTGCCCACGTCTTCCCCTATTCCCAGCGCCCCGGTACGGCTGCCGCGCGAATGCCGCAGGTGCCCCAGCCGGTTGCCCGCGAACGCGCTGCCGAACTCAGAGGAGTTGCCGCCGCCTGCACCGCGGCCCTTGCAGAGGCTTTCGTCGGCACGCCGCTTCCCGTGGTGAGCGAAGGCGGGCAGGGGATAACGCCTCACGGTCTGAAGCTCCGGTTCACGGGGCCCCGCCCACCCGGCACGCTGGTGCAGATTGCGCCGACGGCCGCCCGGAATGGACTCCTGATCGAATGATGTGGACCCAATGACAGAAGATGTGACCGAAGATGTAACCGAAAGGGGTGGCTGGCTGGCGCGCATGCGCTCCGGGCTCTCCCGCTCGTCCGAAAAGCTGGCGCAGAACCTGACCTTCCTCGTCGGCGGCGGCCGGATCGAGGCCGAGGACCTGGAGCAGGTGGAAGAGGCGCTGATCGCAGCCGACCTCGGCCCCGCAGTCGCTGCCCGGATCGTCGCGAAGCTGGCCGAAGCCCGGTTGGCCGGCAGCATCGACATGGCCCGCGTCCGCCAGGTCGCGGCGCAAGAGATCGCCGCAATCCTCGCCCCGCTCGCTAAGCCCCTCCTCGTCACTGCCTTCCCCCGCCCGCACACGATCCTCGTTGTCGGCGTGAACGGCACCGGCAAGACCACCACAATCGCCAAGCTCGCGCACAACTTCCAGGAAGATGACTACAGCGTCCTGATGGCCGCCGGAGACACGTTCCGCGCCGCAGCTGTCGCCCAGCTCCAGGTCTGGGGCGAGCGGCTGAACATTCCCGTGATTTCCGCAAAGCAGGACGCAGACGCAGCCGGTCTCGCCTATACCGCAATGGAACAGGCCCGCGCCTCGGGCCGCGACGTCCTGCTGGTCGACACCGCCGGCCGGCTTCAGAACAAGGCAGGCTTGATGGATGAACTGGCAAAGGTCCGCCGCGTGCTCGGCAAGCAGGCGCCCGGCGCCCCGCACGACACCATCCTCGTGCTCGATGCAACAACCGGGCAGAACGCGCTCAGCCAGATCGAGATCTTCCGCGAAGTCGCCGGTGTGACGGGCCTTGTTATGACCAAGCTCGACGGCACCGCGCGCGGCGGCGTTCTGGTCGCGGCCGCCGAAAAGTTCGGGCTGCCAATCCACGCCATCGGCGTCGGCGAAAAGCTCGGAGACCTTCGCCCCTTCGATGCCAAGGCCTTTGCGGCCGCTCTCACCGGTGCCGACCAATGACGGAACCGGCAGCACCACCCCGCGAGCTTGACGGCTGGAAGAAGCTTGCCGTCGATCTCGGCCCGCTGATCGTCTTCTTCGCCGCCTATTCGCAGTTCGACATCTTCGTCGGGACAGCCGCCTTCATGGTCGCAACCGCAATTGCGATGGCAGTTGCCTGGGCACTCACCCGCCATATTCCGGCAATGACCTGGTTCTCGGCCGTTCTCGTTGGCGTGTTCGGTGGCCTCACGCTGTGGCTGAAGGACGAGACCTTCATCAAGATGAAGCCCACGATCGTCTATCTGATCTTCGCGGGCATCCTTGCATTCGGCCTGTTTCGCCGCCGCAACTATCTGAAATCGCTTCTGGGCGCCGCCTTTCTGGGCCTGTCCGAACTGGGCTGGGAAATGCTCGCTCGGCGCTGGGCCTGGTTCTTCCTGCTGCTCGCCGCGCTGAACGAGATCTTCTGGCGCTACTTCTCGACCGAGATCTGGCTGCACTTCAAGATCTGGGGCGACACGCTCCTCACCTTCCTGTTCGCCATCGCGCAGATGCCCATGCTGCTGCGACATGGCCTCACCCTGAAAGACGACCCTGACAGCAGCGAAACGGACAAGAAGGCACCCTGAAAGCGGCCATTCCCTTGCCCTGCTTGGCACGGCATCTGCGAAAAAAAGGTTAAATCGCTGCAAAAGGGGGCTTTTGATTTCCTCCATTCTCAGTTATTGGCCCAGCAACAACAACAGCCGGATCCGGGCAAACCGGGGCGGCGTAAACATGGGGTCGCTCCAATGCTCAAGCAGATTGCCTTCGCGGCACTCCTCTCCTGTGCGCTGTCCGCACCGGCATCAGCTGCCGTCACCATCCAGTTCGGTGGTCCCAGCGCCACGCCGCTCGCCATTTCCGGCACGGTCGATGGCATCGGCTACACCCTGTCTGCGGCCCAGTTCACCGCAGCCCCAGCCGACCTCAACAGCTTCAGCCAGCTCGGCGCGGCCCTGCCTCTGCGCGTCACGGGCCCCGGTGTCGGCGTCGATGGTGGCGCATCTTCCCCCCAGCTCGACACCAACCAGCCCAACCGCCGCGAAGCCTTCGTTCTGGAAACCAGCAAGGCCGTCGACATCAGCCGCCTCGTCCTGTCCTTTGTCGATGCCAACGACACGCTGCTGTTCTTCGGTGTCGAAGGCGACGGCGATCTCGTGCCACTCATCAATTCCGGCACCATCCGTTCAGGCCTCGACGGGGCTGCAGATGTCGTGAACGTGAATGCCCTCAACCAGGGCACCAGCGTTCTCACCTTCCCGGAACCCTTCGGATTTTTCGATCGCTATGTGCTGACCACCCGCGTCGGCGGCGACGTCCGCTTCGGCGGCGATTTCGGCCAGGGCTACCGTCTGAACTCGATCAGCATCGATGTCGTGCCCGAAGCACGCACCTGGGCCCTGCTGATCGCCGGCTTCGGGATGATCGGCGTCGCAGCCCGCCGCCGCACTGCCCAGCAGGCCTGACACCTCACCCGGCACAGCGTGACGGCCCGTTCGCCACCGAACGGGCCGTTCGCCCGTCAGCGCCCTACTTCTCGTAGCTGCGAACCAGCTGGTCCAGCACCCGCACACCATAGCCCCGCGGCCCCTTGGGCACCGTCGGCAGGTCGCTTTCCGCCCGGTCCACGGCCGCCATGTCGATATGCGCCCAGGGCGTCGGCTGGGGGGTCAAAAAGCTGATGAAGTGCGCAGCGGTCCCCGAACCAGCCCGCCCGCCTTCCTTCGAATTCTTGATGTCGGCAATCTCGCTCGCCATGTCCTCGGCATAGCTCGGGTGCAGCGGCATCCGCCACAGCTCCTCACCCGTGCGCACCCCACCCGCCGTCAGCCGCGCAGCCAGATCCTCGTTGCGGGCGAACAACCCGGAATACTCCTCGCCAAGCGCTGCCACGATCGCGCCCGTCAGCGTCGCGATGTTCACAAGGCCCACCGGCCTGAACTGCGCAATCGTCCACTGGTTCGCATCCGCCAGCACCAGCCGCCCCTCGGCGTCGGTGTTGATCACCTCGATGGTCTGCCCGTTCATCGTCCGCACCACATCGCCAGGCCGCTGCGCATTCCCCCCGGGCATATTCTCCGAAAGCGCAGCAACCGCCACGAGATTGGCCTTGGCGCCCCGCCTGGCCGCCGCGATTGCGGTGCCCATCACGGCCGCCGCCCCGCTCATGTCGCCCTTCATCTCCCACATGCCAGTGCCCGGCTTGATGGAAATGCCACCCGAGTCGAAGGTGATACCCTTGCCAACCAGCGCGATCGGCGCGGAATCCCCGCCACCCCGCACTTCCACCGCCAGCAGGCGCGACGGCCGGCGCGAGCCCTGGCCCACCCCCACCAGGCTGCCCATGCCCAACTGCCGCATCTGCGCCTCGTCCAGCACGGTGATTCGCACATTGGGCACCCCCTTCAGCTCGCGCTGAACGGCCGCCACAAAGCTTTCCGGATAGAGTTCGGCCGCAGGTGTTGTGACCAGATCCCGGGCAAAGCGGATGGCTGACGCCAGATGCGCGAGGTCCCGCGCATAGGCAGCGCCGGCCTCCGGGTCTGGCGATGCAACCGTGATCGGATTGGTCGGCGGGGCCTTGGCCGCGCTCTTCAGCCGGTCATAGCGATACTGCGCCAGCGCTGCGCCATAGGCGACATAGGGCGCAGAGCCCTTCGGCATCCCGCCGGTCAGGATCGCGATCTCGTTCGGCTCGTCGCGCAGGGCCAGCATCCCCTTGCCGCCGGCATCGGCAAGCGCAGTTTCCTTGGGAGCCGTGCCGGGCTCCAGGCCAACCAGCACGATGGTCGGGTGCCCCCCGATGCCGTGCAGCTTCACGGTGGACAGCGGCTTGGCCTCGAACCGCGCAGCCTTTGCCGCTGCCTGGATTGCAGCCGCGGTCTCGGCCGGAAGCCCCGGGGCCGCCTTGGCCACATCCAGCGGCGCTGCCACAGGGATGATCAGCGAAGCGCCGGCCGGCACGCTCTGCGCAAAACGGATCGGCCGCTCGGGGCTGTTCGCCCGCGTTGAAGGGGCCACCCCGGATCCAACGAGCCCCGCCGGGCGCTCCTGCGCCATCGCCGGCACTGCCAGCAGGGTCGAGGACAGCAGAAGAATGGCGAGAGAGGCAGTCCGCATGGGTCGTTTCGCTCCTGTGACACAAAATCTCTGTAACACTATATCCTCGGGCGACTAGCGCCTGGGTCCGTGGTTGCCAAGCGCGGCCGCGCAACCGTTTGCCGCAAGGCACCGGTCCTGTTCATGGCTCCAGCTTTCGCCAACTGCCGACAACGCGCTAGGGACGTCTGCAAACGAAGGAGAGAGCATATGCGCGAAGCACCGAAATTCTACATCGATGGCCAGTGGGTCGATCCGGCCCCCGGTTCCACCATGCTCGACGTGATCAACCCGGCAACCGAAGCGCCCATGGGCCGCGTCGCGATGGGCTCGGCCGCAGATGTCGACAGCGCCGCCCGCGCCGCCCACACCGCATTCGCCAGCTTCAGCCGCACCACGCGCGCCGAGCGGATGGAACTGCTGGGCGCCATCGCGGCCGAGTATCAAAAGCGCTACCCGGAAATCGCCGCCGTCATCACCGAGGAAATGGGCGCGCCGGCCTGGCTTGCCATGCAGGCCCAGGCAGCCCTCGGCGTTGCTCACTTCCAGACCGCGATGGCCGTCCTCAAGGATTACCATTTCGAGGAAGACCGCGGCGGCACGATGATCCTGAAGGAGCCGATCGGCGTCTGCGGCTTCATCACGCCCTGGAACTGGCCGATCAACCAGATCGCCTGCAAGGTTGCCCCCGCACTCGCAACCGGCTGCACCATGGTGCTGAAGCCGTCCGAAGTCGCCCCCTTCAACGCCGTCCTGTTCGCCGAAGTGCTGCACGCAGCCGGTGTCCCCAAGGGCGTGTTCAACCTGGTGAACGGCGACGGCCCGACCGTGGGGGCCGCCATCTCCAGCCACCCGCTGATCGACATGGTCAGCTTCACCGGCTCAACTCGCGCCGGGATCGAAGTCGCCCGCAACGCAGCCCCCTTCGTGAAGCGCGTCCACCAGGAGCTTGGTGGCAAGTCCCCCAACATCGTGCTCGACAGCGCCGACCTTGAAACCGCAGTCGGCTCCAGCGTGAAGTCCATGATGATGAACTCGGGGCAAAGCTGCAACGCGCCGACCCGCATGTTCGTGCCCCGCCCCAAGATGGAAGCAGCCAAGTCCATCGCAAAGGCCGCTGCCGAAGGGATGACGGTCGGCGACCCCACCGGCAACAGCGTGCTGGGCCCCGTCGTGTCCGAAGTGCAATTCAACAAGATCCAGGGCCTCATCCAGAAGGGCATCGACGAGGGCGCAACCCTCGTCACCGGCGGCCCCGGCCGGCCAGAAGGCCTCGACAAGGGCTATTACGTCAAGCCCACGGTGTTCGCCGACGTGACCAACGACATGACCATCGCGCGCGAGGAAATCTTCGGACCCGTCCTTGCCATGCTCGCCTACGACAGCCTCGAGCAGGCGATTCGTGAGGGCAACGACACCCCCTACGGCCTTGCAGCCTATGTGCAGGGCCCCGAAGAGGAAGCCCGCCAGGTCGCGCTGCAGATGCGGGCCGGGCAGGTGATCCTGAACGGCGCAGGCCCCGACTTCATGGCCCCCTTCGGCGGCTACAAGCAGTCGGGCAACGGCCGCGAATGGGGCGACCATGCCTTCGGCGAGTTCCTGGAAACCAAGGCCGTGATCGGCTGGCGGGCACAGGCAGCCGCCGCCGAATGAAGCTCCTTGCGCGGCTGCTCGGCCTCGGCCTGGCGGCCGCGCTCCTTCTTGCCGGGTGGGGCTATTGGGGCGCCACCCGCGCCCCCGTCGTCGTGCCGGTCAGCATGAAGCTGGCCGGCCTCCCGCCTGGCACACGGCTGCGCATCCTGCTCTTCTCGGACACCCATTTCGGCCAGCCCGACATGCCGGCTGCCCGGCTGGAGGCAATCGTTGACCAGGCCAATGCGCTGAAGCCCGATCTCATCCTGCTCGCGGGGGACTATAACGGCGGCAAGCTGGTGCCGATGCCCGGCAAACCCCACCTGGAGCCTGCAGTCGCGCCTTTCGCCCGCCTGAAGGCCCCGCTGGGCGCCTTCGCCGTGATGGGCAACCACGACACCATGAAGTGGACCCCGGTCGTCCTCGCCCGACAGGGAAACCCAAGGCTGCTCGTCAACGAAAGCGTCGACATAGGCCCCCTTGTGATCGCCGGCATCAACTCGGTGCAGCACGGGGCAGACCTTGCCGGCACGCTCGCACGCATTCCGGCCGGCCCCAAGCCCATCCTCCTGCTCCGTCACGAAGGCGACTGGATGGTCAACGCGCCCCCTCCGCCCGGCCGCGCCACCCTTGCGCTCGCTGGCCATACCCATGGCGGCCAGATCCTCTTCCCGCTGCTCGGGTCGCCCGGAGAGCTTGTGCTCGGCGGCACAGCCTGCCGTCGCGGCACCTGCACCATCAACGGCTGGCCGCTCTACGTCACCTCAGGAGTCGGAACCAGCTGGCTTCCAATGCGCATCGGCGTTCCGCCGGAACTGGTCTTGCTGACGCTCACAGGCTGAGGGGCTGAACAATTCCATCGTTCCAGCGAAAGCCGGAACCCCCCGCAGCGGAGGCTTCGGCCAGTCCCCGATCAGCGCGTTGTCCTGACGGTCGCCGCCTCAAGCCTCCGGCAGGAAGTCCGGCACGGAGAGATAGCGCTCGCCCGTGTCATAGTTGAACCCCAGCACCTTGGCGCCAGCCCCAAGCTCCGGCAGCTTCTGCGAAATCGCCGCCAGCGTCGCGCCGCTCGAAATGCCCACCAGCATCCCCTCCATCCGGGCCGCCTTGCGCGCCATCTCCTTTGCGTCGGCCGGATCCACCTGAACCACCCCGTCCAGCAACTGGGTGTGCAGGTTCCCGGGAATGAAGCCCGCACCAATCCCCTGGATCGGGTGCGGCGAGGGCTGACCGCCCGAAATCACCGGGCTCAAGGTCGGCTCGACCGCAAACACTTTCAGTCCTGGCCACTCCGCCTTCAGCACCTGCGCCACCCCCGTGATATGCCCGCCCGTGCCCACGCCCGTGATGATCGCGTCCAGACCGTCGGGGAAATCCGCCAGAATCTCCCGCGACGTCGTGCGCACATGCACCTCGATATTGGCCGGATTCTCGAACTGCTGGGGCATCCACGCGCCCGGCGTCTCCGCGACAATCTCCTGCGCGCGCGCAATCGCCCCCTTCATGCCCTTCTCGCGCGGCGTCAGGTCAAAGGTCGCACCATAGGCCAGCATCAGCCGGCGCCGCTCCAGGCTCATGCTCTCGGGCATCACCAGGATGATCCGATAGCCCTTCACCGCGGCCACCATTGCAAGCCCGATCCCGGTATTGCCGCTGGTCGGCTCCACGATCGTCCCGCCCGGCTTCAGCGCGCCTGACCGTTCGGCATCCTCGATCATCGCAAGCGCGATCCGGTCCTTGATCGAACCGCCCGGGTTCTGCCGCTCGCTCTTGATCCACACCTCCGCATGCGGGAACAGCCGGCCCATCCGGATGTGCGGGGTGTTGCCGATGGTCTCCAGGATATTGGCTGCGCGCATCTGATCTCTCCTTCAAACCTTCAGTTCGGGCGGGACTTCCAGCCGGTCGGCCTCCCTGAGCTCCGGGAACAGCCTCGCCCATAGCAGCGTCACGCCCAGCGCGAGAAGTCCGCCGCCTACGGTCGCGGCCACCGGCCCGATCGCAGCCGCCATGATCCCGGCCCGAAACTCCCCAAGCTCGTTCGACGCGCTGATGAACAGCAACGACACGCTCGAAACCCGCCCCCGCATCGCATCGGGCGTGTGCAGCTGGATCAACGATGATCGCACATACACGCTCACCATGTCGGCCGCCCCCATCACCACCAGCGCGGCAAGGCTCGCCCACAGCAGCGTCGAAAGCCCGAAGGCAATCGTCGCAACCGCGTAGATCCCCACATTCACGAACATCTTGAACCCCACCCGGTTCCCAAGCGGCCGCTGCGTCAGCAACAGCGCAACCAGCCCGGCCCCCACGGCGGGTGCGGCCCGCAGCCAGCCAAGCTCGGCCGGCCCCACCATCAATATGTCGCGCGCATAGATGGGCAGCATCGCATTCGCGCCGGCCAGGATCACCGCAAACATGTCGAGCGAGATGGCGCCGAGCACGATCCGGTTGCGGGCCACGAAATCCAGCCCCTCGCGAACCGCAGCCGCCCCCTTCGCGCCCGAAGTAACGGGAAGCTCCACAGGCGGGATCCGGAACAGCGCCACGATCGACCCGCTCAGCAGCAGCGCCGCAAGCAGATAGGGCAGCGGCGGCGCCACATCATAGGCCAACCCGCCAACCACCGGTCCAAGCACGGCCCCCACCTGCCAGCCGATCGCATTCCAGGCGATCGCGCCCGGAAGCACGGCCG
>JBGTBK010000275.1:0-6869 GCA_041749355.1 Sandaracinobacter sp.
AACGAAATGGCGTTTTTGGGCGGCGCTGGTGGGCGCGGGCGCCCATGAATTTTCCGACACGCTGACGGACCTGGAGGCGGTTGCCGGGCAGGTTGCGCGCCGCGCGCTGGACCGGATGGGCGAGGCGCGCTCGCACCGGGAAGTGGTGGCGGCTGCCGACGCCTTTTTCCTGTTGCTGTCGATGCAGGCCAAGCCGCCGCCGATCTGGTTCACCCGGGCGGCCGACGAATGGCTTGCGAGCTCGATCAATCCGGACGTGAACGAACTGGTGGCGATGACGGGGATGTCGTCGCGGCAGATCGAGCGGCTTGCGCTGAGGGTTTATGGTGCAAGCCCGAAGCTCCTGTCGCGCAAGTATCGGGCCTTGCAGGCAGCGGTGCGGCTGGGGCTGGATCCGGCGTCGGGCTGGGAGGCGGCGGCTGGCGGGGTGTTTTACGACCAGTCCCACTTCATCCGGGATTTCAAGACGTTCGTCGGCATGACGCCGAGCCAGTTCACCGACACGGAGAGCCCGTGGCTGACGCGGCTGACGATTGCCAAGCGGCAGGGGCTGGTGACCATGCCGAAGCTGAACCTGGTGAGCTGAAACTGACCAGGTTCAGCTAGCCGGCTGCCATCAGCTCGCGTAGCTTGGATCCAGCCGGTCCATCTTGCGGCGGAGCGCCGGCCAGGCCAGCAGGTTGCCGACCATCTTGAGGCCGGTTGCGCCCTGCTGTGCGGCCTTTTCGGGCGTGCCCTGGGGCGGGTGGTTGATCAGCGCGGTGCCGCCGGCGAGTGCGTGGATCTGGGCTTCGCAGGCGCGTTCGAGGAAGTACATCTTGAGGAAGGCTTCGCCGACTGTTTCGCCGACGGTGAGGGTGCCGTGGTTGCGGAGGATCATCGCGGTCTTGGTTCCGAGGTCTTCGACGAGGCGCTCGCGCTCGTCGAGGTCGGTCGCGACGCCTTCATAATGGTGGTAGGCGATCTCGTCGCGGATGAGCATGGCCGTCTGGGTGATGGGCATCAGCCCGTCGGACATGGCCGAGACAGCCTGGCCGTGCGGGGTGTGCAGGTGGATGACGGCGTTGGCATCCTCGCGCGCCATATGGATGGCGGAATGGATGGTGAAGCCGGCCGGGTTGGTGAGATAGGGGGTTTCCATCACTGGGTGCCCCTCGACGTCGATCTTCACGAGGGAAGATGCGGTGATCTCGTCGAACATCAGATTGTAGGGGTTGATGAGGAAGTGATGCTCGGGGCCCGGCACGCGGACCGAGAGGTGGGTGAAGATGAGATCGTCCCAGCCATGGTGCGCGACGAGGCGGTAGGCGCAGGCGAGGTCGATGCGGAGCTGCCACTCCTCGTCCGAGACCTGCGAGCGGACATCGGTCGGCGTCTTCAGCTGGGTTGCCATTGTCATCCTCCCCGGGGGTTCAATCCTGCGGGCGCGGCACCTTTCCGGCGCGGCACGCGTCGGAGCAGTATCGCACATTCTCCCAGTCGCGCGACCATTTCTTCCGCCAGCTGAACGGGCGGCCGCAACGGGCACAGAGCTTTTCCGGCAGCTCGGACTTCTTGCGCATGCGGGGCATGGGGCGCATGTGGCGATGACGATGTGCGGGTGCAACCGCGCTGTCATGCAGGCGCGCTAGCGGGGACCGACTGCGGGTCTTTTGCGGGCCCGGGAGGGAGGATTTCGATGGCGGACTGGATGCTGGATCGGCGCGAACTGCTCGGCGCGGCGGCCCTTGGCGGCGGTCTGCTTCTGCCGGGGACTGCGCTGGCGCAGAAGCGCAGGAGCCCGGTGGTGCCTTTGGGCGGGTTCACGCACGGGGTGGCTTCGGGTGAGCCGTCGGCCACGACCATGCTGTTCTGGACCCGATATCAGGGGGTCGGCGACAAGGCGGTGCCGCTGAGCGTGGAGGTTTCGACCGATCCGCGCATGGCGCGGGCGCGGGTGATGGGACAGGCGCTGGCCGAGCCGGAGCGGGACTGGACCGCGCGGGTGACGGTGAAGGGGCTGACGCCGGGCAAGACCTATTATTATCGGTTCACGGGTCCGGGGAAGAATGTGAAATCGATGGTGGGGCGAACGCGCACCCTGCCGGACGGCACGCCGGCGGCCTTTCGCATGGGCGTGTTTTCCTGCTCGAACCTGCCTTTCGGCTGGTTCAACGGCTATGGCCATGCCGTGGCTGCGGACGATTTCGACCTGTTCGTGCACCTGGGCGACTATATCTACGAATATCCCCGCGGCACCTATCCTGACGCGTCCAAAGCGGTTGCCGGGCGGGTGATCGAGCCGGCCGGCGAGATCATCCGGCGCGAGGATTACTGGGCGCGGTATCGGAGCTATCGGGCGGATCCGGACCTTCAGGCGCTGCACGCGCAGGTGCCGGCGGTGACAACCTGGGACGACCATGAGTTCACCAACGACACATGGTCTGGCGGGGCAGAGAACCACCAGCCGGGCGAAGGCGACTGGGCGGCCCGCAAGGCGACCGCAATGGCGGCCTATCGCGACTGGATGCCGGTGAGCGATGTGGCCTGGGCGAAATATGACATCGGGCGGCTGGCGACCCTGTACCGGCTGGACACGCGGGTTTCGGGCCGGGACGAGCAGCTGGACATGGCGGTTGCGATCAAGCGCGGGCCCGACACGATGACGGCGCTGAAGCGGCTGCGCGACGAGGAGTGGGTGGCGGGCAGCCGCCAGCTTCTGGGGCTGGAGCAGGAGCGCTGGCTGTTCGACGAGATGCAGGCGGCAGCAAAGCGCGGGGTGCGCTGGCAGGTGCTGGGGCAGCAGGTGGTGATGGGAAAGGTGAACATGCCGGCGGGCGCCTCGGCGCTGGCCGGGCCCAACCCGAGCGCGCAGGTGGCGGCCTTCCTGGGGGCGGCCGAGCTTGCGGCAAAGCTTGGGCTGCCGATGAATCTTGACGCCTGGGACGGATACCCGGCGGCGCGAGCGCGGCTGCTTGCGATGGCGCAGCGCAGTGCGGTGGACCTGGTGGTGCTGTCGGGCGACAGCCACAATGCCTGGGCGAACGACCTTGTGAACGATGGGCGCCCCGCGGGGGTGGAGTTTGCCGGGCATTCGGTGAGTTCGCCCGGCTTCGAGACCTATCTGAAGGCGCCGCCCTCGGCCGTGGCTGGGGCGCTGATGCAGGCGAACCCGACGCTGCGCTGGGCGGACATGAGCAACCGGGGCTATATGCAGGTTGTGCTGACGCCGGCCGAAGCGCTGTGCGAATGGCGCTTTACCGCGCCGGTTTCGAGCCGGTCGGCCAAGCTGACCGGCGTGCAACGGGCGCGGGTGGGGGCCGGCCAGCGGAGGCTGGCAATCGGGTAGGCCAGAAGCGGTTGCAGATGGCCCAAGCCGGAGGCGGTTGCAGATGACCTGAGCGGCGGGTAGGGCCTCGCGCCATGATCCAGCGCTATTCCCGCCCCGCCATGGTTGCCATCTGGGAACCCGAGACCCGTTTCAGGATCTGGTTCGAGATCGAGGCGCATGCAACCGAAGCGCTGGCAAAGCTTGGGGTGGTGCCGCAATCGGCGGCGGACGCGCTGTGGCGCTGGTGGGCGACCAACCCGGCGATCGACGTGGCGGCCATCGATGCGATCGAGGCAGTCACCAAGCATGACGTGATCGCCTTCCTGACCTGGGTTGCCGAACAGGTGGGCGAGGAGGCCCGCTTCATGCACCAGGGCATGACGAGCTCCGATGTGCTGGACACTTGCCTGTCGGTGCAACTGGCGCGGGCGAGCGACATATTGCTGGCCGACATGGATGCGCTGCTAGCGGTGATCCGCACGCGGGCAATGGAGCACAAGTACACGCCCTCGATGGGGCGCAGCCATGGCATTCACGCCGAGCCGGTGACCTTCGGCTTCAAGCTGGCGCAGGCCTATGCGGAGTTTGCGCGGTGTCGGGCGCGGCTGGTGGCAGCGCGGGCGGAGATTGCGACCTGTGCGATTTCGGGTGCGGTTGGGACCTTTGCCAACATCGATCCCGCAGTCGAGGCGCATGTGGCAGCGAAGATGGGGCTGGCGGTGGAGCCGATTTCCACCCAGGTGATCCCGCGCGACCGGCATGCGATGTTCTTTGCGACGCTTGGGGTGATTGCGAGCTCGATCGAGCGGCTGGCGGTGGAGATTCGGCATCTGCAGCGCACCGAGGTGCTGGAGGCCGAGGAGTACTTCTCCCCCGGCCAGAAGGGCTCCTCCGCAATGCCGCACAAGCGCAACCCGGTTCTGACCGAAAACCTCACCGGCCTTGCCCGCCTCGTCCGCTCGGCCGTCACGCCGGCGCTCGAAAACGTGGCGCTCTGGCACGAACGCGACATCAGCCATTCCTCGGTCGAACGCGCCATCGGTCCCGATGCCACGGTGACGCTGGACTTCGCCCTGCATCGTCTGGCGAATGTCATCGAGAAACTGGTGATTTACCCGGAAAACATGCTGCGAAACATGAACAAGTTCCGCGGCCTGGTGATGAGCCAGCGCGTCCTCCTGGCGCTCACCCAGGCCGGCGTCAGTCGCGAGGATGCCTATCGCCTCGTCCAGCGCAATGCGATGAAGGTCTGGGAACTGGGCGCCGACTTCAAGACCGAGCTTCTGGCCGATGCGGAAGTCACCGCCGCGTTGTCCCCCGCCGAGATCGAGGAGAAGTTCGACCTCGGCTACCATACGAGGAACGTGGACCGCATCTTCACCCGCGTCTTCGGCCCCGCCTGATTCATCGGCCTGATCGCGCAGCCGTGATCGGACGAAGGTCCGGTCGCGGCGGATTCGGCGCTTGACCCTGCGTCATTCGTGCTACCCTCCGTCAATCACCTCCGGAGTAAGCCATGCGCCTTGCCACCGCCCTGCTCCTTTCCTTCCTGCCTGCCGCCGCCTGGGCCGTGGGATCGGACGACAGCGAACCGCCGAAACCCACCGAGACCACAACGAAATGCGAAGGCGGCCAGGTCTGGGACGACAAGACCAAGGCCTGCGTGAACCCGCAAAGCGGCCGGCTTGACGACGACACCCGCTTCCGTGCCGTGCGAGAACTGGCCTGGGCGGGCCGACCGGACGAGGCGCTTGCCGTCCTCGCCACCATGACCGAGGGCGAAACCGACCGCGTGCTGACCTACCGCGGCTTCGCGCTGCGCAAGTCCGGCGATCTGGAAGGCGGGCTTGCCGCCTATGAGGCCGCCCTGCAACAGAACCCCGACAACATCCTCGCCCGCAGCTACTTCGGCCAGATGCTGGTCGAAATGGACGAGATGCAGATGGCCAGCCTGCAGGTGGACGAAATCCGCGCCCGCAGCGGCGCGGGCACCTGGGCCGAACAGGCGCTGGCAAGGGCCATCGCCACCGGCATCACCTACAGCTTCTGAAACCGAAGGAGGACGACGATGAAGACCCGCCTGACACTTGCCGCCCTCGCCCTTATCCTTGCTCCCGGCCTGGCCTCCGCCATGTGCTCGGGCCACGAGGTCAAGCAGGACAGCGCCTCGGCCTGCCCCGTGGGCGAGGTCTGGAACGCCGAGACCGGCACGTGCATGAAGACCACCAGCTGAGCTTCAACCCCGGTTAACCCGACCTGGCCCAGTCTTTCCCCATCGGGAATCAGAGGGTCCAGATGACAGGGGAAACCGGCATCCAGCTTGCGCGCATCGCCCCGGCGCGGATAACGTGCGCCCATACCCCGGCGCCCCCGTCGCCGGGGGCTGCACGGCAGTTGTCGCCGCGAGAAAAAGCCGCCGTCATTGTGCGGCTCCTGCTCGCGGAAGGGGCGGCCCTGCCGCTTGCGACGCTGCCGGAACACATGCAGGCGGCGCTGGCCGAACAGATTGGCCAGATGCGGCTGGTGGACCGCACCACCCTCGGCGCCGTGGTGGAGGAATTCCTGAACGAACTGGAACAGGTCGGCCTCGCCTTCCCCGGCGGCATCGAAGGCGCGCTTGGCATGATGGACGGCCATATCAGCGCCACCGCCGCCAACCGCCTGCGCCGCCTCGCCGGCGCCTCGTCCAAGGCCGATCCTTGGGACCGGCTCACCAATCTCGCCACCGATCGCCTCCTGCCGGTGATAGAGGCAGAGAGCTCCGAGATCGCCGCCGTCATGCTGTCGAAACTGCCGGTCCCCAAGGCGGCAGAGCTCTTGGGCAGACTGCCGGGCGACCGCGCCCGCCGCATCGCCCATGCCGTATCGATGACCGGCAATGTCGATCCCGAAACCGTGCGCCGCATCGGCGCCTCTCTGGTCGCCCAGCTCGATGCCATCCCGCCGCGCGCTTTCGAGACCGGGCCGGTGGAACGGGTGGGCGCCATCCTGAACGTCTCCCCCGCCCAGACCCGGAACGAGGTGCTGAAGGGCCTCGCCGAAGCCGATACCGATTTCGCCGAACAGGTCCGCCGCGCGCTCTTCACCTTCGGCCACATCCCCGAGCGCCTGCAACCGCGCGACGTGCCGAGGGTGCTGCGCCAACTCGACCAGCTCACCACCGTCACCGCGCTCGCCTGGGCGCAGCGCCAGCCCGATCAGTCACCGGTGGCAGAGTTCCTGCTGCAGAACATCTCGCAACGCCTGGCCGAAGCGCTGCGCGAGGAAATGGCCGCCCGCGGCCGGGTCAGGGACCGCGAGGGTGAAGAGGCGACCAATGCCATGGTCCTGGCCATTCGCCAGCTGGAAGGCGCGGGCGAGCTGGTGCTGAAGCGCGACGAGGATTGACCGGGCCCAGGGCGGCCAAGCGGTCCAAGGCAAAGTCCTGAAAAGAGGTTCTTCCTCCTCCCCTCCGCGGGCCCGGCCGCAAGGTCAAGCAGAGCCAGCGGCCAATCGGCCATCATGGGCCACACCGGCGCCCGGCCCCGGACACCCTCAGACCTGGTGGACATAGCTCCCC
>JBGTBK010000276.1:0-2001 GCA_041749355.1 Sandaracinobacter sp.
TGGCTGTCGGCGCGCGCCAGCCCAAGGGTGGAGCGCACCATCGCCTCCATCTCCGCCACATCGGCCTGCAGCCGCGTTCGGTTCGCCTCGTCCAGCGTTTCCAGCCGGAATGCCAGCCTCGTGAGCGGCGTGCGCAGGTCATGCGCAATCGCGCCAAGCATCTGCGTCCGGTCGGTCACATAGGCCTGCAGGCGCTGCTGCATCTGCCGGAAGGCGTCGGACGCCCGCTGCACTTCGGCGGGGCCGTGAACGGCGGGCGGAGGCGCGCGCGGATCGCGCCCCAGCGCTTCGGCTGCGTCGGCAAACTGTTCGAAGGGGTGTGCAAGGCGGCGTGCGAACACCCAGGCGATGGGAAGCATGGCAAGCGCGCTCAGCAGGAACAGCAGCAGGAACTGGCGCTCGCGCGTGGCAAACAGCTGGCGGTCGGCCGGCTCGACCAGCAGCCAGCTGTCGGCAAGGCGAACCGCCACCCGGAACTGCCCCTGCAGGGCGGCTTCCGGCTGGCTTGAACCAGGCGGATAATATTCCACGAACTTGCGCCCCTGAACCGCTGTCATGTCGATCGCGACATCGGCCGGAGACCGCCCGAGCCTCCTTGCAAGGTCTGCCTCGATGCGGGTTGCGCCAGGGCCGGATTTCCCGGCCGGAAAGGGCGCGGCAGGCAGATAGCGGAACAGCAGCGCCTGTTCGTCGCCGGCCTGGATAGCCGCTGCCAGCCGGGCAATCGGAACGATCCGCGGCGGATCGGGCGGAAGCACCGCCAGCAGCGCCAGGTTGATCAGCTGCGCGATCGCAACGGTCGCCAGCACCAGCGCGAAGATCTGGGTGAACAGGCTGCTCGGGATATCGGGCGCACTGCCACCCGGCCGCCCAGAGGGGCCTTCTGCCGGCTTGTCGGGCAGGTCCGGCGTGGGTTTCTCGCTCAGCGGCGTGTCACCATGGGGGTGAACATGTAGCCCTCGTTCCGAACCGTCCGGATCAACTCCTCATGGCTTCGGACCGCCCCATCCAGCTTGCGCCGCAGCCGGCTGATCTGCACGTCGATCGATCGGTCATAGCTGTCCGTCTCGCGGCCGCGGGCATGCTCCAGCAATTCCTCGCGCGTCAGCGGCTGCTGCGGTCGCTCCACGAACACGCGCAGCAGGGAAAATTCCCCGTCCGACAGGCTGATCAGCACCCCGTCGGGCGAGGTCAGCTCGCGGCGAACCAGGTCCAGCCGCCAGCCCGCAAACTCGGCGACCACACCGGCCGGATCGGCTGCCGGATCCTGCCGGCGGCGCAGCACGGCGCGGATCCGGGCGAGCAGCTCGCGCGGGTTGCAGGGCTTGGGCAGATAATCGTCTGCGCCCACTTCCAGCCCGATGATCCGGTCGCTGTCCTCGCCCATGGCCGACAGCATGATGATCGCAGGCCCGCCCTTTGCCGACAGCCGGCGGGCAATCTCCAGGCCATTTTCGCCCGGCATCATCAGGTCCAGCACCACCAGATCGAAGGGGTGGCGGGCGGCTGCCATTGCCCGGTCCATGGCAACACCATTTTCGGCGGTCGTCACCTCGAAGCTGTGGCGCGACAGGAAATCGGAAACCAGGTCCCGGATGCCGGGATCGTCGTCCACCAGCAGAATGCTCGGCATAAGCTCAGGCTTCCGTTCAAGAATGTGTCGCACCCTCCTAGCGTGCGTCGGTCGGTCGCAAAAGCCCGCGATTTCCGCTGCTGCCGCTTGACTTGAGCCCAAGCCCGGGGGAAGCCCCTGCAACACCGGGCTGTCCGCCCGCGCCGCCTCACGGGGACTTCTGCATCTTGTTCCGTCACCTGATGTTTCCGCTTCTGCTTGCCACCGCGGCTCCAGCGATGGGCGCGGCCCCCCAGGCGACACCCGATTTTCCGGCCGCGCGCCTCGCCACACCATCCTGTGCGCTCGCAACCGACATCCCCGACCGCCAGCTGGCGCTTCCCGATCTCGTCGACATCGCGCTCTGCCGGGCACCCGCCACCCGCGCC
>JBGTBK010000277.1:0-2432 GCA_041749355.1 Sandaracinobacter sp.
TCCGCCGACCCAGCCGGGTCAGCCATGACCGGAATCTCCCGCCTGCCCGACGCCCGGGGAGAGGCGCTGCGCCGGCTGGTTCCGGCCGGCACCGTGTTCGTGGCCCTGCTGCTGATGGCGCTTCCGCTGCCGCTGGCCTGGGGGGTCATGCCCCACATTGCGCTGCTGTTCGTGGTGCTGTGGGCCAGCATCCAGCCCCGTCTGATGCCGGCCTGGGCCGCCGTTCTGCTGGGCCTGTTCGCCGACCTGCTGTTCGGCGGGCCGATCGGCATCTGGGCCTTCCTGTTCGCAAGCTCGGTGATCGCAGTGCGGCTGGTGGAGGCCCGGGCCGAAGGCCACAGTCTCGTCTTCGACTGGATCTTCGCAAGCCTTGTCACCGGCCTTGCCCATCTGCTGGCCTGGCAGTTCCTGCGCTTCCTCGGCGCTGCGCCGCCGCTGATGCCATTCCTGGCGCAGGCGCTGCTCACCATCCTTGCCTACCCGGCTGTTGCGGCGCTTGCCGCGCGGATCCAGCTTCGCCTCGCCGTGTCGGGCGACTGAGGCGATGGCCATCGAGGCGGACACGGGCAGGCTGTTCGACCGCAGGGCCTTTTTCCTGGGTGCGGTGCAGATCGGTGCCGGCACCGCGCTGATCGGCCGGATGGCCCAGCTTTCGATCGCAGAGGCCGACAAATACAAGGTCGCAGCCGAGGACAACCGCGTTGCCCTGCACCTGATCCCGCCGCGCCGGGGCTGGATCGTCGACGCAACGGGCGCCGCCATCGCGACCAACCGCCCGGCCTATGCAGTGGAGCTGATCCCGAGCCTTGCCGGCGACCTCGGCACCGCGCTCGACCGGATTGCGGCGATCGTTCCGCTGGCGCCTGCCGACCGCGCCCGGATCGAAGCGGAAGCCAACGACCTGCCGCCGTCCGCTGCCCTCACCATCGCAAGCGACATCGGCTGGGAGGCCTTTGCGGCGCTGAATCTGGAGCTGGCCGACATGAGCGGCCTGCAGCCGCAGCGGACCTATGTCCGCCACTATCCCGACGGCGAGGCCTTTGCCCATCTGACCGGCTATGTCGGGCGGGCCACTGCCGAGCAGTATAAGGAAACGAAGGATCCGCTTTACCTGCTGCCGGGGTTCCGGGTGGGGAAATCGGGGGTGGAGCGCGGCAAGGACGCGCCGCTGAGGGGGAAGCCGGGCGCGCGGCGCGTGGAAGTGAATGCCCGCGGGCGGATCATCACGGAGCTCGACACCCGCCCCGACCAGCCGGGGCAGAATGTGCAGCTGACCATCGACCGGGGCCTGCAGGCCTTTGCCGCTGCGCGCGTCGGCAATGAAAGCTGCTCGGTGGTGGTGATCGATGTGCTGACGGGCGACATCAAGTGCCTGCTGTCGATGCCGGCCTTTGACCCCAATGTCTTTTCCAACCGCATCCCGGCCAAGCTGTGGAAGGACCTGCAGGCCGACGAGAAGAAGCCGCTGCTGAACAAGACGCTGCAGGGCCTCTATGTGCCGGGCTCCACCTTCAAGCCGGTGACGGCGCTTGCGGCGCTCGCCAACGACGTGCTGCCGACCGACCGGGTGGTGTGCAACGGCCGCTACCGGCTGGGAAGCAACACCTGGCACTGCCACAAGCGCTCGGGCCATGGCTCGGTCGACATGCGGTCGGGAATCGCGAAGAGCTGCAACGTCTATTTCTACACCATGGCGCGGCGGGTCGGGGCCGATGCGGTTGCCGCGATGTCACGCAAGATGGGGCTTGGCCAGGAGTTCGAGCTTCCCATTCCCGAACAGCGCGGCGGCGAAGTGCCCGACCCGGCCTGGAAGCAGAAGCGCTATGGGCAGGAGTGGAAGGTCGCCGACACGCTGAACATGGCGATCGGCCAGGGCTATGTGCTGATGAACCCGCTGCAGCTGGCCGTGATGACGGCACGGATCGCGACCGGTCTGGAGGTGGAACCGCGGATGCTGGCCGCAGGCCCGCCCAGGACGTTCGAGCCGCTGCCGGTTCCGCCCGACTATCTGGATGTGGTTCGGCAGGGCATGGACGATGTGGTGAACGGCCCGGGCGGCACGGCGCGGGCCTCTGCGCTGAAGGTGCCGGGGGTTCGCATGGGCGGGAAGACCGGGACGGCGCAGGTGCGCCGGATCAGGGGCTCGGCCCGGGGCGGGGCGAATGTGCCCTGGAAGTTCCGCGACCATGCGCTGTTCATCGCCTTCGCGCCCGTCGACAATCCGCGCTATGCCATCAGCGTGGTGGTGGAGCATGGAATCAGCGGATCGCGGGCGGCAGCGCCGATCGCGAAGGATGTGCTGACCTGGATCTACGACCGGCCAGCCGCCGAAATGCGGCTGGCCGGCGTTCTGGAAGCCCGCGAGCGGGCCCGGATCGCGCGCGAGCAGGAGCTGCTGCGCCAGGCCGAGGCTGCGCGATCGGCGGCAGCCG
>JBGTBK010000278.1:0-2513 GCA_041749355.1 Sandaracinobacter sp.
CCCCGAGAGCGGGGTGGAGGTGAAGGTGCTGAACGGGCGGTTCGGGCCCTACATCACCGACGGCGCGGTGAATGCGAACGTGCCCAAGGGCACCGACCCCAAGGCGGTGACGCTGGCCGAAGCAGTCGTTCTGCTGGCCGAACGGGCGGCGCGCGCCCCGGCCAAGGGCAAGGGGCGCAAGGTGGCGGCGAAGAAGGCGGCGCCTGCGGGGAAGACTGCTGCCAAGAAGCCGGCTGCCAAGAAAACAGCGGCAAAGAAGCCGGCCGCGAAGAAGGCCTCGGCTTGACACTCCGGCCGGGCTCGGCGGTACTCGGCGCATGAGCCTTCCCGACCGCGACGCCATCCTGGCCTTTGTTCGTCAGACCCCTTCGGCTGTGGGCAAGCGGGAGATCGCCCGCGCCTTCGGGCTGAAGGGCGAAGAGCGCGAGGCGCTGAAGGCGCTGCTGGCCGAGATGGAGGTGGAAGGGCTGCTGGAAAGCGGCCCCGGGCGCACGTTGCACAAGGCCGGTGGCCTGCCGCGGGTGGCTGTGCTGACGGTGGTTTCGTCGGAAGGCGCGCGGGTGCTGGCGGTGCCGGAGAAGTGGGAAGGCGAGGGCCTGCCGCCCAAGGTGCTGATCGGGGCTGCGCGTGGGGGGCCTTCGCGCCGGGAGCGGTTCGAGGCGGGCGACCGGCTGCTGACCCGGATCGAGGGCGACCATCCGAAATATCTGGGCACGGTGATCAAGCGCTTGGCCAAGGGCCATGCCATGTTGATGGGCGTGGTGAAGCGCACCGAGGCCGGCCTGGTGCTTCGCCCGCTGGACAAGCGCGAGCGGCGGACCTGGCCGATCCACCATGGCAGCGAGGTGTCGCCCGGCGAGCTGGTGCGGGCCGAGCTGAAGGGGTCGGGTGCGCGGTCTGCCGCGCATGTGACCGAGCGGCTGGGGGATCCCTTTGCGGTGACATCGTCGCTTTCGGACATTGCGATAGCGGCCAAGGGCATCCCCAAGGAGTTTCCGGCGGATGTGGAGCGCGAGGCCGAGCGGGCGTCGCGGCTGTGGGCCTCCACCAAATTGTCGGACGACGGCAAGCGGGAGGACTGGCGGCAGATCCCGCTGATCACCATCGACCCGGCCGATGCGCGCGACCATGACGACGCGGTCTGGGCCGAAGCTGTGCCCGAAGCGGACGGCGGCGGCTGGAACCTGCTGGTGGCGATCGCGGATGTGAGCTGGTTCGTGCTGCCCGGAAGCCCGCTCGACCGGCAGGCGTTCGACCGGGGCAACAGCGTCTATTTCCCCGACCAAGTGGTGCCGATGCTGCCGCACGCGCTGTCGTCGGATGCGTGCAGCCTGAATGCGGGGACGGAAAAGGCGGTTCTGGCCTGCCGGATCCGGATCCTGCCGGACGGCGAGATGGAGGGTTTCACCTTCCACCGAGCCCGGGTGCGGATCGCGGCCAACCTGGCTTATGAGGAGGCGCAGGCGATCATCGAGGACCGGGCCGACAGTGCGTTGAAGCAGTCGGTTCTGGTACCCTTGTGGGACTGCTGGAAGGCGCTTTCGAAGGCGCGGTCCAGGCGCGAGCCGCTGGAGCTGGAGCTGCCGGAAAAGCGGGTGGTGCTGGGCCCCGACGGGCGAGTGCAGGGCATTGCGGTCCGCGAGCGATTTGATGCGCACCGGGTGATCGAGGACATGATGATCGCGGCCAATGTGGCGGCGGCAAAGGCGTTGGAGAGCAAGAAGGCGCCGGTGATGTACCGCTGCCACGAGGCGCCGGGCCGGGAGAAGCTGACCAGCCTGAAGGAGTATCTGGGCACCATGGGCCTGAGCTTTGCGCTGGGGCAGGTGATCACGCCGGCGACCTTCAATCAGGTGATTCGCAAGGCCGAGGGGCGCCCGGACCTGACCGAGATTTCGGAAGCCGTGCTGCGCAGCCAGACCCAAGCCTATTATGCGCCGCGCAACGAGGGCCATTTCGGGCTTTCGCTGAAAAGCTATGGCCATTTCACTTCGCCCATCCGCCGCTATGCCGATGTCTGCGTGCACCGGTCGCTGGTGTCGGCGTTCAAGCTGGGGCCGGGCGGGCTGCCGGATGGGGCCGAGCAGCGTTTTGCCCCGATCGGCGAGCATATCAGCTTCACCGAGCGCCGCGCGATGGAGGCCGAGCGGGAGACACTGGACCGTTACATCGCGCGGCATTTGTCGACGGTGGTAGGCCAGGTGGTCAGGGCGCGGATTTCGGGCGTGCAAGCCTTTGGTTTCTTTGCGACGGTTGATGGCATCGGCGGCGACGGGATCGTGCCGGTGAGCGCGCTGGGGACGGAGCGGTTCCGCTTCGACGAGGCTGGGCGCTATCTGGAAGGGTCCGAATCGGGCACCCGCTATGCGCAAGGCCAGCGGCTGGACCTGAAGCTGGAGGAGGCCGATCCGGTGACGGGGGGCTTGCGCTTCTCGATACCAGGCGTTGAGGGGGCCGAGCGGCCCGGGCCGCGGTTCCGGAGGGATGGCAGGGGTGGCGGGCCAGCCCGCCAG
>JBGTBK010000279.1:0-1957 GCA_041749355.1 Sandaracinobacter sp.
CCGGGCCTCAGTGCCGCGTCGGTCCGGGCTCGTCTGCCCCCATGTGGATGAACGCCTCCAGCGCCGCGTGGGCAAGGCTGTCCTCCATCTGCACCGGCGGATGCTTGCAGAAGGCAGCGGCTGCCGCCTCGATCACGCCGCCCTGCCCGCGCTTGCGCGCAAGTGCCGCACAGCGCACCAGGTCGATCGCGACCCCGGCCGAATTGGGGCTGTCCTCAACCGAAAGCCGCAGCTCCAGGTTGAAGGGAACGCCGCCGAACATCTCGCCTTCCATGCGAAGGAAGCAGACCTTGTTGTCATTCTGCCAGGCCACATAGTCCGACGGGCCGACATGGATATTCTCGTCGTCCAGCCGCCGGTCGGAAGCCGACTGAACGGCCTCGGTCTTGGAAATCTTCTTCGATTCCAGCCGGTCCCGCGCCAGCATGTTCAGGAAGTCCGTGTTGCCACCGGTGTTCAGCTGGTAGGTCCGCTTCAGCCGGACGCCCCGGCGCGCGAACAGCTCGGTCAGCGTGCGGTGAACGATGGTTGCGCCCAGCTGCGCCTTGATGTCGTCGCCGATCAGCGGCACGCCGGCATCGGCAAAGCGCTGCGCCCATTCAGGGTTGCTCGCGATGAACACCGGAATGTTGTTCACAAAGGCAACGCCGGCCCGCAGGGCTGCCTCGGCATAGAACTCCGTCGCCCTCTGACTGCCCACCGGCAGATAGTTCATCAACACATGAGCGTCGGCCCGCTTCAGCGCCTCCACCACCTCGTCCAGCGTCGGCTCGGGCGCTTGCGCCAGCCGGAAGCCACGGGCTTCCGGCGCCTCCAGCATGTGCGGCGCAACCCCGTCCAGCACGGGGCCCATCATCACCTTCGCACCTGTCGGGCCGACATGGTCGCAGAACACATGAGTGCAGTTCGGCTTTGCGAAGATCGCCTCGGCCACATCAAGCCCGACCTTGCGACGATCCACGTCGAATCCGGCGACAATGCGCAGATCCTTCGGCCGCCAGCCGCCCAGCGTCCAGTGGCTCAGCCCGATCGCCTCATTGGCGCCGCCATTCGAGTAATAAGCGATGCCCTGCACCAGCGAGCTGGCACAATTGCCAACACCAGCAATCGCAACATTGATGGGAATCATCGGGCGGTGCCTGTCCTTTCAAGATCGTCTTCTACGGGGAAGCCTGCAACCCCACCCGCCGGGACCGCCGCGTCAACGAACTGCAACATCTTGGGCGTCACCTAGACGTCGGCGCACTTTTGGGCAAGAAATCATAGGCGGTTCCAGCGAAATTGGCCCTCACTTCGTCGCTCACCTGCGCCCCATAATCCCCTATCGCCTTCAACAGCCGCCAGTGCGACACCCCGAACGTGACTGCCGCATAGGCCAGGATCATCAGGAAACCCTCCCACCAGGCCCCGAAAACCGCAAAGGGCAACAGGCTCCAGAAAAAGGTGTTGCGCCGCCCGCCCACCAACCGGAAACGCCGCTCGAAGGGCCCCCAATCATCCAGCTGCCGGCCGGTGAATCGCCGGAAGAACTCGCCCGACACAGCCTCGGCAAGCGCGAAGACGATGATCCCCCCAGCCGCCAGCCAGGCCGCCACCCCCTGGGTCAGCGAAAGCCAGCCCGCCAGCGCCAGGATCCAGCCATATTCCAGGATCTTGTCCAGCACATGCTCAAGGTCGCCCCATTTCGAGAATTCGTGCCGGGTGCGGGCCAGCTTGCCGTCCACCCCGTCCAGCGGCCCAACGATCAGCACCAGCACAAGCGCCCACCAGGGCTTGCCGGTGGCGAACAGCCATATCGCCGCAAGCCCAAGCACGCCTGTGATCAGCGTCACCATGTTCGGCGTGGCGGGGGTGGGCAGCAGCAGCCGCACCAGCCCGTTCTCGATCGGCGGGTGGATCCAGCGCGCCGGCCAGTCCAGGCATCCCTTCTGCGCGGCAGCCAGCAGGCTGTCGGTCG
>JBGTBK010000280.1:0-1994 GCA_041749355.1 Sandaracinobacter sp.
CCCCCGGCACAGCGCCGTCGCCGCATTGGCCAGCGCCACCTTCGCCGCGTTGATCTCGGCCCCCTCCAGGCTCTCGAGCCGGCGGATCTCCTCGTCGGGCACATCGGTGAACAGCCGCAGGAAGCGCCCCACGTCGCGGTCGTCCACGTTGCGCCAGAACTGCCAGTAATCCCAATCCGGCAGCTGCGCCGCATTCAGCCACACCGCGCCATTGGCGGTCTTGCCCATCTTCGCGCCATCGGCCGTCGTCACCAGCGGCGTGGTCAGCCCGAACAGCTCGGCGCCGTCCGTCCGCCGCCCCAGCTCCACGCCCTGCACGATATTGCCCCACTGGTCGGAGCCGCCCATCTGCAAGCGGCAGCCGTGGCGCCGGTTGAGCTCGACGAAGTCATAGCTCTGCAGAACCATGTAGTTGAACTCGATGAAGGTCAGCGGCTGGTCGCGCTCCAGCCGCAGCCGAACCGAATCCATCGTCAGCATCCGGTTCACGCTGAAATGCCGGCCATAATCGCGCAGGAAGGCGATGTAGTTCAGCCCGTCCAGCCAGTCATTGTTGTTCACCAGGATCGCGTCGCTGGGCCCGTTGCCAAAGGTCAGGAAGCGGCCGAACACTTGGCGGATGCTTTCCATGTTCCGCGCGATCGCGGCATCGTCCAGCAACTGGCGCTGCGTGTCCTTGCCGCTCGGATCGCCGATCCGCGTCGTGCCGCCGCCCAGCAGAACGATCGGCTTGCCGCCGGCCTGCTGCAGCCGCCGCAGCAGCATGATGGTCGCCAGATTGCCCACATGCAGCGAGGCCGCCGTCATGTCATAGCCGACATAGGCGGTCAGCCCGCCGGCAAGCGCTGCAGCATCGATGCCGGCCGGGTCGGTCAGCTGGTGGATATGGCCGCGCGCATCCATGCGCGCCAGAAATTCGCTCTTGTAGGTCATGGCCGGGCCGCTCTAGGCGCAAAGCATGGCAGCTGAAAAGCATATCGTGGTCGGCCTGATGTCGGGCACTTCGGTCGACGCCGTCGACGCCGCCCTGATCGAGACCGACGGCGAGGGCCATGTCCGCGGCCTGTCGGCAGCCGAACGCCCCTATTCCGACGCGGAACGCAGCCTCATCCGCAAGGCCGCCGCCCACGCCCTCACGCTCTCCGCCCCAACCGACGATCCGCTGATCGCAGAAGCCGAGCGGCTCCTCACGCTTGCCCACGCCGAAGCGGTCGCCTTGCTGCCTGGGCAGGAGTCCGCCACCGTCATCGGCTTCCACGGCCAGACAGTCGCGCACCGCCCGCCGAGTTCAGGCCACGCCACCCCCTTCACATGGCAGATCGGCAACGCGCACCTGCTTGCCCAGCTGACCGGCCGCCCGGTGGTGCATGATTTCCGCTCTGCCGACGTCGCAGCCGGTGGTGAAGGCGCCCCGCTTGCGCCCGGCTACCACCGCGCCCTTGTCTCGGGCCTTGCCCTCCCGGTCGGGATCCTGAACCTCGGCGGGGTCGGCAACCTCACCTGGTTCGACGAGAATGGGGCGTGGGGCGCATTCGACACCGGCCCCGGCAACGGCCTGATCGACGACTGGGTGCAACAGCACAGTGGCGCGCGCTACGATGCCGGCGGCGCACTTGCCGGCGCCGGCCATGTGCACGAGGATGTGCTGACCGCAATGGCCGACCTCGCTTTCTTCGACCAGGCCGGGCCGAAGTCGCTCGACCGCGCCGATTTCGGGACCGCATCGGCACGCGGCCTGTCGCCACAGGATGGCGCAGCTACGCTTACCGCCTTCACGGCCGAAACCGTCGCGCTCGCGCTCCGCAACATTCCCGTACGGCTGAAGCGCCTGCTCGTCACGGGCGGCGGGCGGCACAACCCGGTGCTGATGCAGATGATCGAGCAGCGCACCGGCGTCCCGGTTTCGCCGGTGGAGGCCGAAGGCTGGCACGGCGACGCGCTCGAGGCCCAGGCCTTCGCCTGGCTCGCCGTCCGCCACATGAAGGGCCTGCCGC
>JBGTBK010000281.1:0-5389 GCA_041749355.1 Sandaracinobacter sp.
AGCCTTTCAGCAGATCGCAGCCTGAAGTCTTCAGGGCAGGTCGCGCAGATCGACCCGGTCCACCAGTTCCACTTTGACGCCGTCGGGGTCACGGATGATGCCGATCCGGCCGATCCCGGTGCCCGCGTTTTTCGGTGTGCCCGGCTCGGCCTCGACGCCTTGCTTGGCAAAGGCCGCCAGGGCATCGTCGACACTGTCCACCCGCAGCGCGAAATGGCCAAAGATCACGCCGGAGGCATCAGGCTCGGGGCGGTGCAACAGTTCGATCACATCATACCCCCAGTTCAGATAGACAATGTGCAGCGGGTTGGTCGCGTGCGGCACGATCCTGCGCTTCAACTCTGTCATGCCGAGGTGATCGCGGTAGCACGCGAGTTCGGCCTCAAGATCATTGGCCAGCACCGAATAATGGTCGAACGACCGGATGATCGAATGGGTGGCGGGCTTGGGGCGCATGTCAAGATCACGCTGGATCAGTTCCACCCGCGCCCCGTTGGGATCATTGAGAAACGCCAGCCGTCCCACCCCGCTTCCCGCAACCTTGGGCGCGACCACCCCCTGATACCCCGCCGCCACCAACCGCGCATAATCGCCAACCAGATCGTCGCTGAGAAAGGCGATGTGTGTAAAGGCGATATGTGTGATACCGGACTCGGTATCCGGGGCAGGCTCGGCCGGGGCAGCGCGGCCGGAGCGGACGGCTGGTGCCTCGTTGGCAGCGATCGCCACCAGATTGCCGGCGCCATGGTCGGAAATCAGCTTGCGCACGCCCTTCACGGTATAGCCGTCCTGATGGAGCAGCTTGTGGAGGGCGGCTGCAAAGGCGACATCGGCCGGGCGGTAATAGCGACGGTTTCCGCCCCGCTGCAGGGGCTTGAGTTCCGGAAAGCGGGTCTCCCAGAAGCGCAGGACATGCTGCGGCACGCCAAGCTGGTCCGAAACCTCGCGGATGGTCCGGAAGGCAGCCGGGTCCTTGCCCGGCGGTTCGGTGCCCGACGTGCTTGCCATCAGTCGTTGATCTTCTGGCGCAGCAGCTGGCTTGGCCGGAAGGTGAGCACGGTGCGCGGCTGGATGGGCACTTCGACCCCGGTCTTGGGGTTGCGGCCAACGCGCAGGCCCTTCTTGCGCAGCATGAAGCTGCCGAAGGAGGAGAGCTTCACATTGCCGCCGTTCAGCAGCGCCTCGGCGACATTGTCGAGAACCTGTTCAACGAGATCGGCCGATTCGGCGCGCGAGAGGCCGATCGTCCTGTGAAGTTCATCGGCCAGATCCGCGCGGGTCAGCGTGGGAACTGCCTTCTGAGTTTGCGCCATCTTGCCCCCCGAACTGTGCGAGCACGCCTGCGTGCCGCCAACCTGTCAATTCCGACTCGACCGCAGAACCGGTCCTTATGAAGGAACGCTAATCAAAAGCGGGACTTGGCGAAAGCCCTTATCACCGCAGCGAAATGCTTAACGCAAAGTGCCTTGACAGCTTCGCAGCCGGAAAGCGCACAGATGGCGCAGGGTCGGCATAGAGGCGGCCCAGAGTCGCTATTGGGCGCGCACCGGATCGAAGCCCTGCGCACTGGCGCCGAACCTACATGCGCAGAAGGGCTGCGCCCCAGGTGAAGCCGCCACCCATGGCTTCGAGCAGGCAGAGATGGCCGGGCCGGATCCGGCCATCGCGGACGGCTGCATCCAGCGCGAGGGGGACGGACGCGGCCGACGTGTTGGCATGGCTGCCGACAGTCATGACCACGCGCTCCATCGGCAGGCCGAGCTTCTTCGCGGTTGCCTCCAGGATGCGGGCATTGGCCTGGTGCGGCACGATCCAGTCGAGGTCCTCAGAGGAAAGTCCTGCGTCGGCAAGCACTTCCTGGGTGACCGCTGCAAGGTTGCCGACGGCATGTCGGAACACTTCGCGGCCCTTCATGCGCAGCTTGCCGACCTCGCCCGTGCTGCCGGGCCCGCCATCGACGAACAGCAGGTCGCCGTGTCGGCCGTCTGCGTGCAGGCGCGCGGCGATGAGGCCGCGGTCGGTCCCGCTCTGCGCCTCGAGGACGATTGCGCCGGCGCCGTCGCCGAACAGGACGGCCGTGGTGCGGTCCTCCCAATCGAGCAGGCGGCTGAACAGTTCGGCCCCGATCACCAGCGCCCGGCTGTGTGCGCCGGTCTTGAGCAGCGCATCGGCAACCGTGATCGCATAGACGAAGCCCGAGCAGACGGCCGCGATGTCGAAGGCGGCACCCTGGTGGATGCCGAGCCGCGCCTGGACTCGGGTGGCGGTTGCCGGAAAGGTGTCGTCGGGCGTTGCGGTTGCGACGATCACCAGGTCGATGTCGGCGGGCCCGATGCCAGCGGCCGTCATTGCGTTCAGGGCTGCTTCGACGGCCAGATCCGAAGTCTTAACCTGGGGGCCGGCGATCCGGCGCTCGCGGATGCCGGTGCGCTCGACGATCCAGGCGTCGCTGGTGTCGAGCCGCTCTTCCAGGTCGGCATTGGTGACCGGATTGGGCGGCAGCGCGCTTCCGGTGCCGGTTATGACGGAGCGGCGGGGAATCATGGGGCCGGGCGATCAGGCCGCGTCGGCAGCGGAATCGGGCCCGGCAGCGCCCGGCTGGGGCGTCCCGGGCCGATGGGCTGCAAAGTTGGCGAGATCGCCCTTGATGCGCGCGTGAATGTCCTGCGCGACCAGATCATGGGCCACGCCGATGGCGTTGGCAAAGCCCTTGATGTTGGCGCCGCCGTGGCTTTTCACCACCACGCCGTTGAGGCCGAGGAACACAGCGCCATTGTGGTTGTTCGGGTCGAGCTGGTCCTTCAGCGCCCGCAGCGCCGAGCGGGAGAAGAAATAGCCGATCCTGGTGAGCAGGCTTGCGCGGTAGGCGTTGCCCAGCAGGCCGGTCACCAGCTTGGCAGTGCCCTCGGCCGTCTTCAGGGCGATGTTGCCCGAGAAGCCATCGGTCACGATCACGTCGGTGTTGCCCTGGGCAATGCCATTGCCCTCGACATTGCCGAGGAATTCGAGCGGCAGATCGACTGCCGCGGTGCGCAGCAATTGCGCAGCATCGCGGATCGCCTCGGTTCCCTTCATGTCCTCCTCGCCGATGTTGAGGAAGGCGACCTTGGGGCGGTCGAGGCCGAGGACGGTGCGAGCAAAGGCTGCGCCCATCACGGCGAACTGGACAAGGTTTTCGGCATCGCAATCGGTGTTGGCGCCAAGGTCGAGCACCACCGAGTCGCTTTTCAGCGTCGGCATGAGGGCGACAAGCGCGGGGCGGTCAATCCCCTCCATGGTGCGCAGCGCGAGCTTGGCCATCGCCATCAGCGCACCCGTGTTGCCAGCCGAAACGGCCGCAGAGGCCTGGCCGGACTTCACCGCATCGATTGCGAGGCCCATCGACGTGGATTTGGCGCGGCGGATCGCCTGGGCCGGCTTGTCGGTGCCGAGCACGACACCGTCGACATGGATGACTTCGGCTTCGGCCGCGACGCGCGGTGCCTTTGCCAGGGCCGCGCGGATTGCAGATTCCTGCCCATAGAGGCGGAAGCGGATGCCGGGATAGCGTTCGCGCGCGACTTCGGCCCCGGCGATCACGACCTCGGGGCCGACATCTCCGCCCATCGCATCGAGTGCAATGATCGGGCGCCTGAAATTTGCCTCGGTGGTCACGGAACCTGCCTAGCCATGCCCGGCAGGTGCTGCAAGGTGACCAGAACCCGCCACGTCAATCACGACGGGGGCCGGATCAGTCTTGCGCGACGATCACTTCGCGGCCGTCGTAGAAACCGCAGGCCGGGCAGATGTGGTGGGGCAGCTTCAGCTCACCGCAGTTGGAGCATTCCTGCGGCTGCACGACCGACAGCGCGTGGTGGCTGCGCCGCATGTTGCGCCGGGAAGGCGAGGTCTTGCGCTTGGGGACGGCCATGAGGCACCTTCTTCATTGCTTTGCCGGAAAGCCGGCTTTGTTGCTATGCCGAACAGTGGGCGCGCAGGCGCACCCGGTCCGCCCGGCTTGTCGGGAATCGAGCGCGCGGTCTTAGTGGAAATTCGCAAAAAGGCAAGAGCGCAAGGGAGGAATGCCATGCAGGTCACGATGATCACGGCCGGACTGTTGGGCCTTCTGCTGCTGTATCTGGGCATCCGGATCGTGCAACTGAGGATGCAGACACGGATTTCGCTGGGTGACGGCGACAATCCGGACATGCTCACCCGGGTGCGCGCGCACGGCAATGCGGCCGAGTGGATTCCGATCGGGCTTTTCCTGCTGTTCCTGGCCGAGCAGGCGCAAGGGGCGCATTGGCTGGTGGTCGCGCTTGCCGCGATGCTGGTGGCCGGGCGCCTGCTGCACCCCTTCGGCCTTGCCAACCGGTCGCCGAATGCGGCGCGGACGCTTGGCATGGTGCTCACCTGGACTGCGGTCGGCGGGCTTGCGATCCTGGTTCTGGTGCACGGGATCGGCTTTCGCTGAGGGCCGCAAACAGGCTTGCGCCGCAAGGGGGCGGGCGGCAAGACAGCTGCCATGATCCCCGCCTTCTTCGGCCTTGCCGGCACCGCCCTTACCGATGACGAAGCCGCCCTGTTCCGGGCCTGCGAACCGGCGGGCTACATCCTGTTCAAGCGCAATGTCGACACGCCCGAACAGGTTTGCGCGCTGACGGAGTCGCTGCGCGCACTGTCCGGCGACCCCAGGTTGCCGATCCTGATCGACCAGGAGGGCGGGCGCGTCGCCCGCATGAAGCCGCCGGCCTTTCCCGAGCATCCGGCGCCCGCTTTGTTCGGCCGGCTGTGGAAACTCGATCCGAAGAAGGCGATCGAGGCGGCGCGCCTCAACGCGAAGCTGATCGGGCGCATGGTCTCCGATCTCGGCGTCACCATCGACTGCGTGCCGATGCTCGACGCGCCGCAGATCGATAGCGACAAGACCGTCATCGGCGATCGCGCGCTGGCGGCGCATCCGGACACGATCATCGCGCTCGGCCGCGCCGTCATCGACGGACTGACCGAGGGCGGCGCCCTGCCGGTGATCAAGCACCTCCCCGGCCATGGCCGCTCGACCGTCGACAGCCATTACGACCTGCCGCGCGTCGTCGCGACCAGGCGCGATCTTCGCGAAACCGACTTCGCGCCGTTTCGCGCGCTGAAAGACGCGCCGATCGGCATGACCGCGCATATCGTCTACGAAGCCTTCGACAGCGAGCGCTGCGGAACGATGTCGAGGACGATCATCGAGGACGTCATCCGCGGCGAGATCGGCTTTGAGGGCCTGCTGCTGTCCGACGATTTGAAGATGCAGGCGCTGGGCGGGCCGGTCGGCGCGCGCGTCCGCGATTGCCTTGCCGCCGGCGTCGATATCGCCTGCTGCTGCAATTTTTCGCTGGAACAGATGATCGAGGCCGCCGCCGCC
>JBGTBK010000282.1:0-6665 GCA_041749355.1 Sandaracinobacter sp.
GGCGCCGCCTCCGGCCCCGGCCCCAACGCCCGCGCGGTCGGAACCGCCAATAGCCGCAACCCGCTTGCGATCGTGGTGCCCTGCCACAGGGTGATCGGCGCAGATGGCCGCCTCACCGGCTATGCCGGCGGGCTTGAAACCAAGGCCTGGCTGCTTGCGCACGAAGGCTGGCGGGGTTCGCAAGCAACACTTTTCTGATAGCAGGCCGGCCATGAACGTCGCCCAGCCCGCCGCAGCGCCCGAGACTCCGCCGCCCGAGTCCGCCGCATGGGCCGCCCGCCTGCCGATCCGGCCGCTGTTCATCGCGATCGTCTTCCTCGGAAGCTTCCTGCTCTTCCTGATCCAGCCGCTGTTCGCCCGGCTCGTGCTTCCCGTGCTCGGCGGGTCGCCCAGCGTCTGGAACACGGCCATGCTGTTCTACCAGGCAGCCCTCCTGATCGGCTACGCCTACGCCCATGCCCTGCAGCGGCTTGAATTCCGGGTGCAGGCCGGCCTTCATGTCGCCGTTTTCGCGGCAGCAGCGCTCACCCTGCCCATCGGCATCCGGGCATTGGGGCAGGCCGACACCGGCGAGGGTGCAGCGCTCTGGCTTCTGCAGCTGCTTGCCCTCTCCATCGGCCCGGTCTTCATTGCGGTCTCGGCCCAGGCCCCGCTGATGCAGGCCTGGTTTGCCCGTTCGCCCGACCGCCACGCCGCCAGCCCCTTCTTCCTCTATGCCGCCTCCAACGCCGGCTCGCTCGGCGGGCTTCTTGCCTACCCCTTCCTGCTCGAGCCCTTCACGGCGCTTCCCCAGCAGCAGGCCCTCTGGTCGGCCGGCTATCTCCTGCTCCTTGCCCTTATCGGCCTTGGCGCCACCGCCATCCTGAAAGGCGGGGTGCGGGCGCCAGCAACCCTCCCCGACACCATATCGGGCAAGGCGGCCCGGCCCGTCACATGGCGCCGCCGCCTGCACTGGCTCCTGCTGGCAGCGGTTCCCTCGGGGCTGATGCTGTCCACCACCACCCATATCACCACCGACATCATGGCGATGCCGCTGCTCTGGGTGATGCCGCTTGCCGCCTATCTCATCAGCTTCATCCTCGTCTTTTCGGCCGCCGGGCCGCTTGCAACCCGCGTCGCAGTGCTGATGGCGCCGCCGGCGCTTCTGGTGTTCGGGGCGGCCAACATGCTGCTGGCGGTGATGGCGGCAACCGTGTTCGGCTTCTTCAGCCTGCTGCTGCTCCTCATCATCGCAGTCGCCCTGCACGGCACGCTGGCCGCTGATCGCCCGCCTGCAGACAGGCTGACCGAATTCTACCTCTGGATGGCAGCCGGTGGCGTCGTCGGCGGCCTGTTCCCCGCGCTTGTCGCGCCGCAGCTGTTCGACTGGGTCTACGAGCATCCGATCCTGCTGGTGATGGCCGCAATCCTGCTGCCCGCCCGGCCGCTCACCAGCGCAATCGGCAATCTGTGGAAGGGCAATCGCCCCTTCGCGCGCGCGCTCCGCGTGCTGTCTCCACCGCTCCTGCTGGCGCTCGGCTGGTGGCTTGGGGCAAGCCTCAACATCGTCGATCCGCCGCTCGGCCAGGCAATTGCGCTGCTTGTCATGGCCGGCATCGCCGTCCTTGCGATCGGCCGCCCGATCATGTTCGCCTGGAGCCTGCTGATGCTGATGCTTGCGCTGGGCGGCTGGCAGCAGATCGACATCTCCACCATCGAAAAGGCCCGCCAGCGCAGCTTCTTCGGCATCTACACCATCGAGAACAGCAACAGCACCAAAACGCGGCGGCTGCTGCACGGAACCACGCTGCACGGCGCCCAGTCCAGCGACCCGGCGAAATCGCGAATGCCGCTCACCTATTATGCGCCGGGAAGCGGGGTCGGTCTTGCGATGCAGGCAGCGCCCACGCTGTTCGGCGCCGATGCCCGCATCGGGGTCGTCGGCCTCGGCACCGGCAGCCTCTCCTGCTACGCGACCCCGACCGAGGACTGGACGGTGTTCGAGATCGACCCGCTGATGGTCGAGCTTGCAACCGATCCGGCGGTCTTCTCCTTCATCGCCCAGTGCAAGCCCGACATCCGCATCGTGGTCGGCGACGCGCGCCTGAAACTCGCCGACGAGCCTGCCGGTCGGTTCGACCTGCTGGCAGTCGACGCCTTTTCCAGCGATGCGATCCCCTTGCACCTCCTCACCCGCGAGGCGTTCGAGACCTACCGCCGCACCCTGTCGCCCGATGGCGTGCTGCTGGTCCATGTGTCGAACCGCTTCCTCGATCTGGAACCTGTGGTTGCAGCCATTGGCAAGGAGATGGGCCTTGCAGTGCGCACCTTCCATTATCAGCCTGATGCCGAGGGGCGGACGGAAAGCTACAACGCCTCCATCTGGATCGCGCTGACCGCCGACGAGACGGCGATGACCGCCTTCACCGAGGCGACCGGCGAGAGTGGAAACTGGCTGCCGATCGAGACGAAAGCCGGCGTCCCGGCCTGGACCGATGGCTTCGCCTCGGTGCTTCCGGTCTTGAAGCCTTTCTGGAACGCGTCATAGGAAAGCCAATGACAGACCGCATCCGCATCGCAGTGCTCGGCGCCTCGGGATACACCGGGGCCGACCTGGTGCGGCTGGCGGTGACCCATCCGGCAATCGAGGTGGTGGCGCTTGCCGCCAACCAGAAGGCCGGGCAGACCATGGCCGACATCTGGCCCCATTTCATGGCCCACCCGACGCTGCCACGGCTGGTGCGGGCCGATGCCATCGACTGGTCGGGCGTGGACGCTGTGTTCGGCTGCCTGCCCCATGCAGCGTCAGCCGAACTGCTGTCCACCCTGCAGGGCGTGCGCATCATCGACCTGTCGGCCGACTTCCGCCTGACCGATCCCGAAACCTATGGCGAATGGTATGGCGTCACCCATCCGGCGCCGCAGCTTCTGGCAGAAGCCGTCTATGGCCTGACCGAAATGGCCCGACCCCGGCTGCGGGACGCCCGCCTCGTCGCCTGCCCCGGCTGCTACCCGACGGCCGCGCTGCTGGCGCTGCTGCCGCTGGCGGAAGCCAGCCTCATCGGCAGCGCCAACATCACCATCAACGCGCTTTCGGGCGTGTCGGGTGCCGGTCGGGGGCTGAAGGAAGCCAATCTGTTCGTCGAAGTGTCCGAAGCGGTTGCCCCCTATGCAGTCGGCCGGCACCGCCACATGCCCGAGATCGAGCAGGAACTGGGCCGGGCGTTTGGCGCACCCGTCGCAATCGGCTTCACTCCCCATCTGGTGCCGATGAACCGCGGCGAACTGGAAACCATCACCGTCGAACTGGCCCCGGGCCGGACTGCCGCCGACCTGCGCACAGCCTTTGCCGCGCGCTACGCCGAAGAGCCCTTCGTCCACCTGCTGCCGGAAGGCGTGGCACCGGCCACCCGCATGGTGCGCGGCTCCAACCATGTCGTGCTCAACGCCTTTGCCGACCGCGTGCCCGGCCGCGCCATCGTGATTGCAGCGATCGACAATCTGGTGAAAGGCTCCTCGGGCCAGGCGATCCAGAACATGAACCTCATGTTCGGCCTGCCCGAGACCATGGGGCTGGAAGCTGCCCCGCTGTTTCCCTGACGGCTGCGCTGACGGCATGAGGGGACTGCCGCAGTGCGGCAGCCCCCCTGTTGCGTGTGGACCGTTCGAAGCTCAGTTGGCAGTGACGACCGGGCTGCGCCGACGAAGCGATGCGCCGACAAGTCCGAAGCCTGCGATCATCATTGCCCAGGTGGTGGCTTCCGGCACGGCCGAAGTCACGGGATCAACCGTGAATCCGACATTGTCGACACCGAACGCCCAGCCGCTCCTCGGCTGCTGCAACTCCAGCTTGCGAATGCCGAGGGCAGAAAAGCTGATCAGCTCGGCGCCATAGGCGCTGCTGGCTCCGGGGGTCAGGGTTTGCAGCAAGGTGCCGACCCCGTCATAGGCCTTGAAGTTGTTCGACGTGAAGGAGGACCCATAATTGGTGTAGAGGAACGACAGGCCCGACACCGGCCCGGTGAAGTCCATCACCAGGAACTGCTGACGGTCAGAGCCGCCGTTGCGGGAATTCATGAGCGAGCCGCCCGACATCCCATAGATGCTGCCGTAGGTGCTGGTCGCAGCGTTGTAGACAGCCGCTCCGGTGCGGGTGCTGAAAACCACCCCCTGCGCCGCATATTGGCCGGTCACGCTGACCCCGGGACCAAGGTCGTCGAAGGTGATGAGGGTGGCCGCCTGGGCCGAAGAGGCCGACAGAGCGGCGAGGATTGCGACACCGAACAGACGCATGGCTTTTGTCCTTGTTCTTGGCGGCCCCTTGTTGAAATCTGCCCAGCCGCGGTAGGCCGGTTGGCACATAGTCGATCCCGCGCCGCCTGACTGTTAACGACTGCATATCGAAGCCGGCACCAACTGGTGCATGACAGCCGCACCCGGCTGCGCTAGCCGGAAGGCATGATCGTGGAGACGCAAAGGCTGCAACTGCGACCGTGGGAACAGGCGGACCTTCCGACCCTCGCGGCCTTTTCGCTCGATCCGGTGCTGATGCACCATTTCGGCAAGGCCGACCTGCTGGACGACAGCGTCGAACGGCTGGAACGGATGCAGCGCTTCGACCGCGAACTCGGCTTTTCCTTCCGCGCGGTGGTTCGCAAGGCCGATGGCGCAATCATCGGCAATTGCGGGCTGAAGCCGCTGACCATCCCCTGGTCCGAACCCACCGACATCGAGATCGGCTGGCTGATCCGGCCGGACTGCTGGGGGCAGGGCTATGCGGTGGAGGCCGCGACCCCGATGCTGGCAATGGGTCTGAGGCTTGCCCCGCGCGTGATCGCGATCACCGCCCGCACGAACCTGTCCAGCCAGCGAGTGATGGCGAAACTGGGCATGGTGCACAAGGAGGCGCTCGATTTCGACCATCCTGACGTTGCCGAAGGCCACTTCGCGCGGCCCCATGTGACCTTTGTGATGCAAAGCTGATGCTGGAAACCGACCGCCTGATCCTCCGCGCCTTCCGCGATTCCGACCGCGAACCCTGGGCCCGGATGAACGCCGACCCGGAGGTCATGCGCCATTTCCCCGCCACCCTCTCGCGCGCCGAGGCAGATGGCGTGATCGACCGGGTGAATGGCAAGATCGCTGCGACCGGCGTCGGCTTCTGGGCGCTCGAGCGCAAGGCCGACGGCTGCTTCCTGGGCTTCGCCGGCCTCAACCGGATCGCCCACGAGAATCTGCCCATCTATGGCGCGTGGGAAGTCGGCTGGCGCCTTGCCCGCCACGCCTGGGGGCAGGGCTATGCCACCGAGGCCGGGGCCTTCGCGCTGAACCATGGCTTTCGCCCGATGCGCCTGCAGCGCATCCTCGCCTACACCGCCTGCACCAACCTTGCGTCGGAACGGGTGATGCAGCGCCTGGGCATGGTCCGTCGGGCCGACATGGATTTCGAACATCCGGCCGTCCCCGAAGGAAACCCGGTGCGGCCCCATATCGTCTACGAGAAGCGGGCCTGATGCCGATCCTTCCGTTCAACGGGCAGACGCCCCGATTGGCACCAGATGCCTGGGTTGCACCCGGCGCACAGGTGGTGGGGGATGTGGAGATCGGGGCAGGTGCCTCCGTCTGGTACAATGTGGTCATCCGCGGCGACGTGATGCCGATCCGCATCGGCGCGCGGTCGAACATCCAGGACGGGTCGGTGGTGCATGTGACCCGCAGGCTCGCTGCAACCACCATCGGTGCGGATGTACTGGTCGGCCACATGGCGCTGATCCATGGCTGCACCCTGATGGACCGCAGCTTCGTCGGGCTTGGCGCCATCGTGATGGACGGCTGCGTGATCGAGCCCGAGGGCATGCTGGGCGCCGGCGCATTGCTCAGCCCGGGCAAGCGCGTGCGTGCGCGCGAACTCTGGCTCGGCCGGCCGGCGAGGTTCGTGCGCCTGCTCGACGATGCCGAGGTTGCGCGCAATGCCATGGGGGCAGCCGGCTATGTGGAACTTGCCCGCCTGCACCGGGAGTCGCAGGCGTGACGCTGCGCCCACTGCGCACGCAACAGCGACAGGACCGGCAGAGCCGATCCTGTCGTCCGAATTTGGGGATACCGAATGATTGGTCGGAGCGACAGGATTCGAACCTGCGACCTCCAGACCCCCAGTCTGATGCGCTACCAGGCTGCGCTACGCTCCGACGAGCGACGGGCCATAAGGAACGCCCGGCATGAAGGCAAGTGCGGATTGCCTTTCTGCCGATTCCATCGCCCTGGTGCGCGGGGGGCGTCTGCTGTTCGAGGGGCTGTCCTTCCGGCTTGAGCCCGGCGGCGCGCTGATCGTGACCGGGCGCAACGGGGCCGGCAAATCCTCCTTGCTCAGGCTGGTCGCCGGGCTTCTCGCACCGGATGCCGGGCGGCTGGACAATCCCTTCCCGACGGCATTGCTGGCAAGCGACCAGGCACTCAAGGCCGACCGCACGGTGGCAGGCGAACTGGCCTTCTGGGCCGGCCTCGACAATGCCGGGCCGGATGCCGTGACGGCTGCCGCCGAAGCCATGGCCGTGTCGGCCCTGCTGGACTTTCGCTGCGGGCAGCTGTCGTCCGGTCAGCGGCAGCGGGTGGCGATTGCGCGCACCATCGCAAGCGGTGCCCGGCTCTGGCTTCTGGACGAGCCGACCAGCGCGCTCGACACGGCG
>JBGTBK010000283.1:0-1968 GCA_041749355.1 Sandaracinobacter sp.
CGGGCAGGGCCGGTTCCGCCCCTGCCAGTGCGCCGCAAAGGCCAGCAACAGCATCCCGCCCGAGGCCGCGAACAGCAGCACCTTGTGGGCGCTCAAGGCAACTAGCCAGGGCGCCGCCGACACCAGACCCGCAAGGCTCGCGCCAAGCCCCAGCGTCACCAGCAAGGCCGGAAGCGCGCAGCAGATCAGCGTTGAGGTGGAGGCGAACAGGCTCAGAGTCGGCGCAAGCGCATCGCGGGTCGAAAGCGGCCTCACAAGGCCTTCCTCTCGATCCCGGTGACGCTGTAGCCGCTGTCGACCATCAGCTTCGTCAGCGTCGGGTCGTCCAGCGTGGCGTCCGCCTTCAGCTTCAAATGCACCTCGCCCTTGTCCAGGTCGACATGCACGCCCGACACATCGCTGCGCTTCTTCATCATCGCCTCGATCGAGCGCGCGCAGAAGTCGCAAACCAGTCCATTGACCTTCACGGTCACGAATTCGGGGTTGGGGGCAGCAGACAGGGGAGCGGCCGCAAGCAGGGCGGCAAGGATCAGAATGCGCATGGAAATGTCCTTCTTCTAGAAACGGATGACGGAATTGAGGATCAGCCCGCCGCGGTCGGTCACTCCGGCCTCGACGAGCAAAGTGCGGTAGAAGATCCGGGCGACGAGGGCCGGCTGGACGGTGTCCATGCTCCCGCTGTCGCGCCGCAACTGGCCGAACAGCCACAGGTGCGGGTCACCGAAGTCGCCCTCATAGGGAGCAAAGCCGACCCGGCCCATCTGCATGTTCGTGGTGCCGAAGCCCTCGGCATGGGTCAGCCGGGCCATGCCCATCACCATCAGGCGCCGGTTCTCCCAGTCGGCCTGCGCCTCGACGAAACCGCCGGGCCGCGCCGTGCCGCCATCGGCAAAGGCAGCGCCCAACATGCCGGTCAGGTAGAGATTGGCCTGCGCGCCGGGCATGTTGCGCCGGCTGGCAAGCCAGGTCGCCTGCCCGCCGGCAAGCTGCCAGACCTCCTCGCGCATGCGCAGATAACGTCCGCCGACGGAATAATGGCGGTTGGGGCTGATGTGCAGCAGCGCAGACCCCTGCATGGGGTCAAGCTCCTGCATGAAGGTCACGCCGCCGGGATAGGAAACGGGGCGTGCGGCCACGGCCGTGGCCAGACTGGCAGCGCAAAGCGCCGCAAACGGCAATCGCATGGGAAATTGTCCTGCCGGAACAAGGCATCGGCCCGCACAGTCGCGCGGGCAGCTCGTGTCAGGCAGTGGCCCTTGGAGGTCGCTTCAATCCGTGGGGATGGTCGGCCGGCGCCCGTGCTTCGGCCGGCAGCGCAATCTGCCCGTGCAACGTGTCGGGCAGCTTGGCAGCCGGCGGGGCGGAAAGCGCCGCAAGCATCGCGCAACCGCCCTTGCAGCCGTCCGGGCAGCAATCGGGGGCAGAATTTTCGCTGTCCGCCGTGTCGGCCGGAAGCGTTTCGTCCGCAGCCGTTCCATGGCAGGGCAGGTCTGCCGCCACCTCGTCTGCAACAGGCGCAAGCACTGCAGGCGCCGCCAGTGCGCCAGCCGCCATCGCGCCAGCGTGGGACAGGCCCATCGCCAGCGCAACCAGCGCCAGGAAAGTGGTCAGCAGCTTTTGCACAACCCCGTATATAGCCCCGCCGGGCCCTCGCGAAAAGCCCCGCACCCGGCTATCCGCAACGCATGACCACCACCCAAGCCCCAGCCCTGCAAATGATCGACCGCGGCGACGGCGTTCGCCTTGCAGCCCGCCTCCAGCCCGGCCGCGGCCCCACCCTGCTGTTCCTACCCGGCTACATGTCCGACATGTCTGGCACCAAGGCGCAACATCTCATCGCCTGGGCGCGGGCGACCGGCCGCCAGTGCCTCCTCCTCGACTATTCGGGCTGCGGCGCCTCCGAAGGCGATTTCGACCAGGGATCCATCCGGCGCTGGGCCGCCGACGCGCTAGCCGTCGCCGACGCGC
>JBGTBK010000284.1:0-2641 GCA_041749355.1 Sandaracinobacter sp.
GTTCGTGCCGCAGGGGCTACGGACGCCGCGGGGGACGGGCGCAAGAGACCGGCCAACAGCCCGACGCCGAGCGCAGCGGCCGCAGCCATGCTCGATCCGATCGACGGCACAAACGCCCTCAGGCCAAACCATGCCGCAAGAATGAAGGCCGAAACATAGATGGCAGCCGGCAAGGCCCGGCCCAGCCGTGTGGGCCGGAGCAGTCGGCAGGCGACCCATGCCAGCCCGCCAAGGAGGAGTGCAAGCGGCAGGTGCAGGAGCCAGCTGGTGCCCAGGACGAGCAGGCTGGCCGCGAGCGGCATGTGGATGGCGTAGGAATCGAGGTGCGCGACGAAGCTGATGGGTACAAGGAAGCCCAGCACCGCAAAGATGGCGGCACTACCCCCCGGGGGCGTCTCAACCGCGGACACGCGAGACGAAAGCGCGGGCCCGGGCCATGATGCGATCGAATTGGGCCTTCAGCCACTGTCGGGCAAAGGCAATGACGCCGATGATCATGGTGACAATGGGGGCAAGAATCTGCGCGAGCTGACCGCCGATATTGGGATCGATATAGGCATGCGCCGGCCCGGGAATCGCGACGAGCAGCATCGCCAACAGCAGGAGGCGGGAATGGGCCATGCGCTCTGCTACAGGCAGGGCCGCCGCGAGACAAGCGGCGGCCCGGCGCCTCAACCCGCCATGAATTTCCGGTAGCAGGGGGTCGTCAGGAAGTCGGGGAGGTCGCGGGCCATCACGAGGTCGCTCAGGATGGTGGCGGCTTCCTTGTACTTGCCGGCCTCGAAGAAATTGTCGCCGACTGCGCCCTTCCAGGCGCCTAGCTGGGTCTGGATCTCGCCGTTGATGAGGGCGCCGGTCACCTTGGTGCCATCGTCCAGCGCCACCCCGTGGGTGCGCCACTGCCAGAGCTGTGCGCGGCTGATTTCGGCGGTGGCGGCGTCTTCCATCATGTTGTGCAGCGGCACCGCGCCCTGGCCGCGCAGCCAGGCCGCGATATAGCCGATCGCGACATTCACGTTCATCGCAAGGCCGGCTGCCGTCTTCGGGCCTTCGCTGGGCGTGGTCAGATCCTCGGCGGTCGCCGTGCCCTCGGGCATCTTGTCGAGCTGGTTTGCCGCCGGCATCAGCCGGTCGAACACCTCCATCGCAACGCCCACCAGCCCCGGGTGCGCCACCCAGGTGCCGTCATGACCGAGGGTTGCTTCCCGCTCCTTATCGGCCTTCACGGCGGCGAATGCGGCCTGGTTCTTGGCCTCGTCGTCCTTCACCGGGATGAAGGCCGACATGCCGCCCATCGCGTGGGCGCCGCGGCGGTGGCAGGTGCGCACCACGTGCGCTGCATATTTCGCCATGAAGGGCACGGTCATGTTCACCGCTGCCCGGTCCGCCAGGATCTTGGAAGGATCGTGCGCCAGGCTCTTGATATAGCTGAAGATATAGTCCCAGCGGCCGCAGTTGAGGGCCACGATATGGTCGCGCAGCTCGAACAGGATCTCGTCGGCCATGAAGGCGCCGGGCAGCGTCTCGATCAGCACGGTCGACTTGATGGTGCCCAGCGGCAGGCCGAGGATCGATTGGGCGGTCACGAAGATGTTGTTCCAGAGCCGAGCTTCCAGATAATGCTCCATCTTCGGCAGATAGAAATAGGGGCCTGACCCCCGGGCAATCAGCGCGCGGGCGTTGTGGAAGAAATAGAGGCCGAAGTCGAAGATCGCGCCAGACACCTCCTCGCCATCGACAGCCAGGTGCGCTTCCGGCAGGTGCCAGCCGCGCGGCCGGCAGATGAGAACCGCGGTCTTCTCGTTCAGCTTGTAGGACTTGCCCTTGTCCTCGAGCGTGATGGTGCCGGCGGCTGCGTCCTTCAGGTTGATCTGCCCGTCGACCACATTGTGCCAGGTCGGCGAGGTTGCGTCCTCGAGGCAGGCCATGAAGCATTTCGCGCCCGAATTCAGGGCGTTGATGACCATCTTGCGGTCGCACGGGCCGGTGATCTCCACCCGGCGGTCCTGCAGGTCGGCAGGGGTGCCGGCGATTGTCCACTTGCCATCCCGGACCGAGCTGGTTTCGGGGGCGAAATCGATGGCGTTTCCTTCAGCCCACCAGTGCTTGCGGTCCTCGCGGGCGCGCAGCAGCGACTGGCGCGTGGGGTCGTACATGCGGTGCAGATGGGCGATGAAGGCAAGTGCGGGCTCGGTCAGCACGGCCTCGTAGCCCGGCTTCATTTCGCCCCTGATCTCGATGCCGCTCATCATTGTCCGCTCGCTCCCCTGATTGTCTGCCGCCGGTTTCCGGGCGCTGCGAGCCTTGCCCAAAGCCGGAGCCGAAGGTCAAGCATGTGCAGCGGCAATCCGCTCGCCTTGCCGGGTGCACGGCCGGCCATTAAGGGTCCGCGCATGTTCAATTTCGTCCTCGCGCCCGAACATGCCGTGCTGTCGCGGATCTGGCTTGTCGGCTGCGGGTCGATGGGTGGGGCGCTGCTTGCGCGCTGGCTCGAATCCGGGCTGTCGGCCGAGCAGGTGACGGTGATCGATCCGGATCCGCGCGGGCTTCCGGCCGCCTTTTCCGGCGCCGTTGTCGCCGACGCCGTCAGCGCCTGGGCCCATGCGCCGGAACCGACGCTGGTCGTGCTGGGCATCAAGCC
>JBGTBK010000285.1:0-10791 GCA_041749355.1 Sandaracinobacter sp.
GACAATGCCGATCGGATCGTCGCGCTGTGGCCGCGGCTGTCGCGGCTGGCACAGGGCGGCACGGCTGTTGGCACCGGGCTGAACGCGCCAGAGGGTTTCGGCGAGGCGTTCGTGGCCGAACTGGCCGAAATCACCGGCGGCGTGCCGTGGGAAAGCGCGCCCAACAAGTTCGAGGCGCTCGCCACCCACGACACGATGGTGGAAGTGGCCGGCCTGCTGACCACGATCGCGACTGGCGCGATGAAGATCGGCAACGACATCCGGCTGCTGGGATCGGGCCCGCGCGCGGGGCTGGCGGAGCTGGCGCTTCCCGAGAATGAGCCCGGCAGCTCGATCATGCCGGGCAAGGTGAACCCCACCCAGGCCGAGGCGCTGACGATGGTGTGTGCGCAGGTGATCGGCAATGGGCAGGCGGTGGTGGTTGGCGGCCTGCAGGGGCATCTGCAGCTGAACGTGTTCAAGCCGATGATCGCGCACAATGTGCTGCGCTCGATCCGTCTGCTCGCTGATGCGCTCGACAGTTTCCGGCTGCGCTGTGTTGCCGGAATCGTGCCCGACGAGGCCCGCATTGCAGAGCTTCTGGAGCGGTCGCTGATGCTGGTGACGGCTCTGGCGCCCGAAATCGGATATGACCGGGCAGCCGAGATCGCGAAGCTGGCCCACAAGGTGGGCACGACGCTTCTGGAGGCCGGGCTGAAGCTGGGGCATGTGACCGAGGCGCAGTTTCGCCGGCTGGTGCGGCCTGGCGACATGGTGGGATAGGGTTTTCCTGCGCGCCGCCTTGCTCTAGGCGCATGCCATGTCGATTCCCGGTGCCCGTCGCGGCCTTATGCTTGTGTTGTCCTCGCCCTCTGGCGCCGGCAAGACCACCATGTCGAAGCGCCTGCTGGCCAATGATCCGCAGATCGGCCTGTCGGTTTCGGCCACAACCCGCAAGCCACGGGTGGGCGAGATCGAGGGCCAGGATTATCATTTCGTGACGAACGACCAGTTCGACGGGCTGGTTGCGACAGGCCAGCTGCTGGAATGGGCGCATGTGTTCGGCAACCGCTATGGCACGCCCCGCGCGCCCGTCGAGACGGCGCTGACCGAGGGCCGCGACATCCTGTTCGACATCGACTGGCAGGGCACGCAGCAGCTGCGGCAGAGCCAGGCCGGTGGAGACCTGGTGTCGATCTTCCTGCTGCCGCCGAGCCTGGAGGAGCTGGAGCAGCGGTTGAAGAGCCGGGCTGCCGACAGCGACGAGGTGATCACCCAGCGCATGAGCCGGGCGGCCGACGAGATCAGCCACTGGGCCGAGTATGACTACATCCTGGTGAACGACGATCCGGGGCAGTGCCTGCACGAGATCCGCTCCATCCTGACGACGGAGCGGCTGCGCCGGGAACGGCAGCGCGGGCTGGCGGGCTTTGTGCGGGACTTGCTGACGGGGGCATAATCGGGTTCACTAGCGCTCCATCAGAGGCTCGAGGAGTTTCCCAATGCGTCATGTTGCCCTTGCCCTTCTGACGGCTGCCCTGGTGCCGATCCCGCTGCAGGCCCAGACCGTCGAGCAGGTCGGCAAGTCGGCCGAGACGATCGTCACCAAGCCGCTGAAGGACGCGAACATCGTCAAGACCGAGATACCGGCGGAGCTGCTGGCGATCATGAACAACCCCTATTCGCTGAAGGGGCTTTCGACCTGCGCCCAGTTCAGCGCCGAGATTGCGAAGATGACGAAGGTGCTGGGCCCTGACGTCGATGCCCAGAAGCCGACAAAGGACGACAGCGCGTCCGAACTGGTGCTGGGGCAGATCGAGAAGAGCGCTGCCGGCCTGGTGCCGGGGAGCGGGCTCATTCGGAAGGTCTCGGGCGCGGAGGCGCAGGAGAAGAAGGCCAAGGCCGCGGTTTATGCGGGCTCGCTGCGCCGCGCCTATCTGAAGGGCACAGCGCAGGCCAAGGGGTGCAAGGTGTAGAACGCGGCCGGCAGCCAAGCTGCCGAGTCCGCCGGGAGGAAACCAAGGACGAAGAAGGTTGCGCGGCCAAGCCGCGCCGTCGGACACGCAAAAGGGCGGGAGTTGAGACTCCCGCCCTTTTCGTGCCGGCCGGGCCTTCGGCGAGTCTGCGGTCCTTCCCGCGATTGCTGCGCAATCCCGGTCCAGGCCGCAGCCGCCTGCCGGCCTAGATAGACCTCCCGATCAACTCCTTCATGATCTCCGAGGTGCCGCCATAGATGCGCTGCACGCGGGCGTCGCGCCACAGCCGGGCGATCGGATATTCGTTCATGTAGCCGGCGCCGCCGTGCAGCTGCAACGCGACGTCGCAGATTTCCCACTGCAGTTCGGTGTGCCAGAGCTTGGCGGCTGCCCCCTCGTAGGCGTCGAGTTCGCCCTTCATGTGCTTGGCGAGGCAGACGTCGAGGTGGGCCCAGCCCACCTGCAGCTTGGCCCTGAGGTCGGCGAGGACGAAGCGGGTGTTCTGGAAGTCGAACACGGTCTTCCCGAAGGCCTTGCGTTCCTTCACGAACTTCACTGCTTCGTCGAAGGCGCGCTGGGCACCGCCCATGGCCGAGATCGCAATGCCGAGGCGTTCCTGAGGGAGCTGGCTCATGAGGTAGATGAAGCCCTTGTTCTCCTCGCCCAGGCAGTTGGTGATGGGCACGCGCACATCCTCGAAGAAGAGCTCCGAGGTGTCGGCGCTGTTCTGCCCGATCTTGTCGAGGTTGCGGCCCTTGGAGAAGCCCGGCGTGCCGGCGTCGACCAGGATCAGGCTTGTGCCCTTGGCGCCCTTGTCGGGGTCGGTCTTGGCGACAACGATCACCAGGTCGGCGTTCTGGCCGTTGGTGATGTAGGTTTTCGAGCCGCTGATCACATAGTGGTTGCCGTCGCGCCTGGCGGTGGTGCGGATGCCCTGGAGATCCGAGCCAGCGCCGGGCTCGGTCATTGCGATCGCGGTGATGCACTCGCCCGAAATCATCTTGGGCAGATATTTCGCCTTCTGCTCGTCGGAGCCGTAGGAGACGAGATATTCGGCAACGATGTCGGACTGGAGCGTGATGCCGGCGGACGAGCCGGCATAGGACAGTTCCTCGTCGATCACCGCATTGTAGCCGAAATCGAGGCCGAGGCCGCCATATTGTTCGGGAACCGTGGGGCAGAGCAGGCCGGCTTCACCGCACGCCAGCCAGAAGCTGCGGTCGACCACGCCGTCTTCTTCCCACTTGTCGAGATTGGGGACGAGTTCTTTCGCGAAGAACTTGCGGACCTGGTCGCGGAAGGCGTTGTGGTCTTCGTTGAAGGCGGTGCGGCGGCTGACGTCGAGCATGGTGTGAACTCCTCTTGCGCCGATGGTTTGGCACAGCAGTGCGCCTGCGCAACCTGTGCTGGTGGGGAGGGTGGCCGGGTGTCGCAGGGGGCGCGGCCGGAAGGGGCGGCCGGCGGCTGAGCCGCCGAGTCCGCTGGAAGGGGAAGGAGAAGGAGAAGGAAAAGGCGCGGCGGAGCCGCGTCGTCGGACACAGCGAAAAGGGCAGCCCTGATGGGGCTGCCCTTTCGTGTGCCGGCCGGGCCGGCGCCGAGTCCGGAGACCAGTGCTTCGCACTGGCTCCGGCCGGCTTTGGCCTAGAACTTCAGCTGGAAGCCGACGTACATGAAGCGGCCTGTGTTGGTGTAGAGTTCGCCACCGTTGGTCCCCAGCAGATCGTAGGGGGGCAGGGCGTCGAACACATTGTCCATGCCGACATAGAGGGTGTGCTGGCCGATCTTCGCGTCCATCCGGATGTCGTGATAGGTGTATTCCGGATACCAGAGGATCGGGTTCTGGTCGGCGTTTTCAGGCGGCCGGCCCTGTTCGCTGAACTGGTTCCGCCAGTTCGCGGCAGTGGTCTGCTTGTCGATGTAGCGCAGGGTCCAGCCGAAATCGATCGCCTTGTAGCCGACCGTCACGTTCAGGCGGCCGTTCCATTCCGGATCGCCCAGCGTGCCCTTGATGCGGGTCAGGCGGTCAGGCTCGGTGATCGAGGTGTACTGGTCGCGGTTCAGCAGCCAGGCAACGGTTGCCCGGGTGGAGAAGCGCCAGTCGCCCTCGCTCGGGTGGGTGTAGGCGAGGTCGAAGTCGATCCCCCGCGTTGTTTGCCGCGCGAAGTTGAACGGCCCCTGCAGGAACGAGCTGCCCGTGGTCGGGAAGTTCACCTGGGTGCCGGCGTGCAGGACGTTCTGCTGGCCGGCGAAGGTGCCGTTCGGATTGCGGTTGATGGCAGCGCAGAACTGGTTGTTGATGCCATCCGGGCTGTCGTAGCACTGGTTGATGATTGTCTGCGCGGCGAGCGTGACGATCACATTGTCGATGTCGATGTCATAGTAATCGACGGAGAAGGTCAGGCCAGGAACCCAGCGTGGCTGGATGACGGCGCCGACGGTGATGCTGGTCGACCGCTCTTCCTCGAGGCCCGGGTTTCCGCCCGAGGTGCCGAGGATGCCCGACGCCGGACGGTTGGTGAAGGGTTCGGTAATACCGTCGAACGTCTGGGTCGTCGGGACGCCGGCGGCCGCGCAGTTGGCGATCCGGTTCGGGTTTGCGTTGATGTTCTGCTGGCCGCAGGGATCAACCAGGCCGTTCAGGAAGGTCTGCGCTGAAGAGCTGAACAGGTCGCTCTGCGTGGGCGTGCGGACGGCCTTGGCGTAGTTGGCCCGGAAGCGGACATCCGGGATCGGTGCCCACACGCCGCCGATGTTGTAAGCCCACACAGTGCCGGTGTTGCCGACATTGTAGTTGGAGACCCGGGCTGCGCCTTCCAGCGTCAGTTCATGGAAGAAGGGCATGTCGGCCAGGATCGGCACGCGGATTTCGCCGAAGCCTTCCCAGATTTCCAGCTTCGGCGGCGTGAATGGCGAAATGGCGTTCAGGAAGGTTCCGCCGGATGCCGTGAACTCGTCAAAGGCCGAGAAGCTGTTTTCCCGACGGTATTCGCCGCCAAGCGCGAAGCCGACGGGTCCGCCGGGAAGTTCGAACAGCTTGGAGCTGTCGCCGTTGATGAAGGCGATTGCGTTGAACTGTTCGGCCCACTGCTTCCGGCTGGAGTCGTAGCCGATATAGTCAAGCGCTTCGGCCGACGGCGCGCCGATGCCGAACAGGTTCAGCGGACGGCAGGCCGGATCGTCGTTGCTGGTGATGGCATCATTGTTGACCGCGCAGACAATCTCACCCGACGGAGCGCGCACGGCGTTCACCGCGCGGGTGAAGTTGGCGAGGTTCACGTTGCCGCGCGTCTGGTAGTAGGTGTCGACATGGCCATAGTTCAGGGCCACTTCGTAGCGCCAGGTGTCGAGGAAGGTGCCCTCGATACCTCCGACGATGCGGTAGAGGTCGCGAGTGTGGTTCTCACCGCGGCCGCCGAAGTCGATGTTGAAGCGGCTCATGGTGAAGCCGGTTGCGCCGGGCGCAAGGCTGCGCACCAGCAGATCACGCGCCTGGGTGGTGAGGAAGGGGTTGTTGATGGAGAAGGTGGGGTTCAGCGCGCCGGACGAGAAGGTCGGCTGGCCTTCCTGGATGGACTCGGTGCGGACGAACTTGCCTTCGAAAAACACCCGGGCTGCGTCCGAAAACTCATACGATGCCAGCAGGTTGCCGGTGTAGTTCGTCTGGCCGACCTGGAGCAGGCCGGTTTCCCGCAGCGTGGAGCCCTGGCCGCCCTGGAAGTTGCCGGATCCAAACGGGCGGAAATCGCGGCTGCCGACATTTTGCACCAGCGTGCCATCGGGCTGGAACACGAAGATGTTGCCGAACTGCGACGTGCCCAACGTGTTGAACACGCCCGAGCAATTCAGGGCCTGGCGATCGGCCGAGCCGGCGCAGGCCGACGTATAGGCACCGCCGGTGGAGATGCCGGCGTTCTTGATACCGGAGATGAGCGTGGTGTCGAAAATGCCGTTGCCGGCAGCAGGCTCAGGCGTGTTGTTGGGCCCTGAGCGCGAGGTGTCTTCGGTCAGCTGGAACTGGCGGCGACCCGAGAAGGCACCGGTCTGGTCGTCGCGGTCCGAGAAGAACAGCGGTGGCGAGGAGCTGACGCCGATGTTGGCGGCGACGTTGCCGCGACCGTCGGCGAAATTCTTGCCGGCCGTCACGCTGATGTAATAGTTGCCGCGGTCGAACCGGTCCGAAATGCCGGACTGGCCGCGCACTTCGAGGCCTTCGAAATCGCGCTTGGTGATGAAGTTGACCACACCGGCGACGGCGTCGGAGCCGTAAAGCGCCGAGTTGCCGCCCGTCACGATGTCGATCCGCTCGACCAGTTCGGTCGGGATCGTGTTGACGTCGACGGTCTGCTGGCCGGGCTGCGAGGAGACGTGGCGGCGGCCGTTCTGCAGCACCAGGGTGCGGGCCGTGCCCTGGCCGCGAAGGTCGAGCGCGTTGATGCCGGCGGTGCCGATGAAGCGGCCCGAGTTCTGGCTGCCGAAGGTGGGACGGAACTGGGGCAGCAGGTTGATGGTGTCGCCCAGGTTCACCTCACCCGTCTTCTGCAGTTCAACCGCAGAGACGCTCGAGATGGGAACGGTGGATTCGAGGTTCGGGCGGGCGATGCGCGAACCGGTAACGATGATATACTCGTCCGACGGAGTGGCTGCGGCAGCAGCGGTTGCGTCCTGAGCGAGCAGCGGTGTCGAGAGAAGGGTAGCCAGCGAGGCTCCGGCGAGAAGGATCGAGCGCATGTCCAGTCCCTTTACGATTGATGAATGAACAAGGAGTAGGGACAATGGCGCAGGGCAGAAAGGCCCAATTCGTGGTGCCGCCTTGCATCGTTTCAAAAGCTGCCGATGTGTTGCAGATTCGTCGCAATTCAGCGACAGACGGCCGCAGGGCCTGCGGCGCGCGGCGGGGTGCAGACATGCAAAGGGCGCCCGGAGGCGCCCTTCACGGTCAGACCTTTGCCCCCCTTAGTGGGCGGTCACGGCCTCGAGCTGTTCGGCAAGGATGGTGAGGCCCTTTTCGGAGACTTCTGCAAAGCCGCCTTCGATCCGGATGCGTTCCGGCGCTGCACCGGCCGTGGTGTAGATCGCGATCTCGCCGGGGCGGATCGTGCTCATCATGGGCGCGTGGCCGGCGAGCACGCCGAAGTCACCCTCGGCGCCGGGGACCACGACCATGTGGACCGGCCCGGAGCGGACCAGCCGCTCGGGGCTCACCAGCTCGAAGTGGAGCGCTGCCATCTCAGGCGGCTTCCGCTGCCAGGCGCTGGGCCTTTTCGACCGCCTGCTCGATGGTGCCGACCATGTAGAAGGCGGCTTCGGGCAGATGGTCGTAGTCGCCGTTCACGATGGCCTTGAAGCCCTTGATCGTGTCTTCCAGCTGGACGAACACGCCGGGCGTGCCGGTGAAGATTTCGGCGACGTGGAAGGGCTGGCTGAGGAAGCGCTGGATCTTGCGGGCGCGGGCCACGATCAGCTTGTCCTCTTCCGACAGCTCGTCCATCCCCAGGATGGCGATGATGTCCTGAAGGCTCTTGTACTTCTGCAGCACCTGCTGGACGGCGCGGGCGGTTTCATAATGCTCCTGCCCCACGGTGCGCGGCTCGAGCACCCGGCTGGTCGAATCCAGCGGGTCCACGGCCGGGTAGATGCCGAGTTCGGCGATCGAGCGGCTGAGCGTGGTGGTGGCGTCGAGGTGGGCAAACGAGGTGGCAGGCGCCGGGTCGGTCAAGTCATCGGCCGGCACGTAGATGGCCTGCACCGAGGTGATCGAACCGCGGGTGGTGGTGGTGATGCGCTCCTGAAGGGCGCCCATGTCGGTGGCGAGCGTCGGCTGGTAGCCGACGGCCGACGGGATGCGGCCCAGCAGAGCCGACACTTCCGAGCCGGCCTGCGTGAAGCGGAAGATGTTGTCCACGAAGAACAGCACGTCCTGGCCTTCGACGTCGCGGAAATACTCGGCGATGGTCAGGCCCGAAAGCGCGACGCGGGCACGGGCGCCCGGCGGCTCGTTCATCTGGCCGAACACGAGCGCGACCTTGGAGCCTTCGGACGTGGCGTTGCCGTCTGCGTCCTTGGCGATGACGCCGGCGTCGAGGAATTCGTGGTAGAGATCGTTGCCCTCGCGGGTGCGCTCACCGACGCCGGCAAACACGGAGTAGCCGCCGTGGCCCTTGGCGATGTTGTTGATGAGCTCCTGGATGAGCACGGTCTTGCCGACGCCGGCTCCGCCGAACAGGCCGATCTTGCCGCCCTTGGCGTAGGGCGCAATCAGGTCGACGACCTTGATGCCGGTGACGAGGATGGCGGCTTCGGTCGACTGGTCGACGAATTCCGGGGCGGCGGCGTGGATCGGCGCGGTCTGCGTCGCGTTCACGGGGCCGCGCTCGTCGATCGGCTCGCCGATGACGTTGAGGATGCGGCCCAAGGTTGCCGGGCCGACGGGCACGCGGATCTGCGAGCCGGTGTCGGTCACTTCCTGGCCGCGGACGCAACCGTCGGTCGAGTCCATGGCGATGGTGCGCACGGTGTTCTCGCCGAGGTGCTGGGCGACCTCGAGGACCAGGCGGCGGCCTTCGACCTGCGTTTCGAGCGCGGTCAGGATTTCCGGCAGATTGTCTTCGAACGACACGTCGACGACGGCCCCGATGACCTGCGTGATGCGGCCGACATTGTTGGTGATGCTTGCCATTTTCTCTCGTCCCGTCGGTTAGAGCGCTTCGGCGCCCGAGATGATTTCGATGAGTTCCTTGGTGATCGCCGCCTGGCGGGACCGGTTGTATTCGATGGTCAGCTTGCCGATGAGTTCGCCGGCGTTGCGGGTCGCATTGTCCATGGCGGTCATCGACGCGCCCTGTTCGGACGCCGCATTTTCCAGCAGCGCCTTGTAGATCTGCACCGCGAGGTTGCGCGGCAGCAGGTCGCCCAGGATCTGCTCTTCGTCGGGCTCATACTCGACGGCGGCGCCGATGCCTGCGCCGGTTGCAGCAGCCACCGCCGGGATCAGTTGAACCTCGGTCGGGATTTGCGCGATTGCCGAGCGGAAGCGCGAGTAGAAGAGGTGGGCGACGTCGAAATCGCCCTTGTCGAACATTGCCAGAAGCTGGGTCGCAATCGCCTTGGCTTCGGTGAAGCCGATGGTCTTGATGCCCAAGGTGTCGAACTGGGCGACGATCGCGCCCGGGAACAGGCGGTTGATCACCGGGCGGCCCTTGCGGCCCACCAGGAAGAACTTGACCGTCTTGCCCTGCGCCCGAAGCTCCTCGGCCTTGATGCGGGCCGCCTTCACGATGTTGGAGTTGAAGGCGCCGGCGAGGCCGCGGTCGGAGTTGGCGACCAGCAGCAGATGCACCTGGTCGCGGCCCGTGCCCGTCAGCAGCTTCGGCGTGCTGGGGGTGACGATCACCTTTCCAGCAAGGCTGCCGACGACCTGCTCGAGCCGCTCCTGATAGGGGCGCGCGGCTTCAGCGGCGGCCTGCGCCTTCCGGAGCTTGGCTGCCGCCACCATCTGCTTGGCCTTGGTGATCTTCTGGGTCGACTTCACCGAGGCAATGCGCAGCTTCAGGTCCTTGAGAGAGGCCATCTCTTCAGGGCCTTACGCGAAGGTCTTGGCGAAGGCGGCGATTGCGTCCTTCAGGGCGTCGCGGGTGGTGTTGGACAGGTCCTTGGTGTCGCGGATGTCCGCCACGATGGCCGGGTGGTTGGCCTTGATGTCGGCCAGCAGGCCGGCTTCGAAGCGACCAACGGCGGTCACCGGAATGGTGTCGAGATAGCCGTTCACGCCGGCAAAGATCGAGATCACCTGCTCCTCGAAAGGCAGCGGCTGGTATTGCGGCTGCTTCAGAAGCTCGGTGAGGCGCGCGCCGCGGTTCAGCAGGCGCTGGGTCGAGGCGTCGAGGTCGGAGCCGAACTGGGCGAAGGCCGCCATTTCGCGATACTGGGCAAGCTCGAGCTTGATCGAGCCGGCAACCTTCTTCATCGCCTTGGTCTGCGCGGCAGACCCCACACGGGAGACCGAGAGGCCGACGTTGATGGCCGGACGGATGCCCTGGTAGAACAGCGCGCTCTCGAGGAAGATCTGGCCGTCGGTGATCGAGATCACGTTGGTCGGGATGTAGGCCGACACGTCGCCGCCCTGGGTTTCGATGACGGGGAGCGCGGTGAGCGAGCCCGAGCCGTTGTCGGCGTTCATCTTGGCCGCGCGCTCCAGCAGGCGGCTATGCAGGTAGAAGACGTCGCCCGGATAGGCTTCGCGGCCCGGCGGTCGGCGAAGCAGCAGCGACATCTGGCGGTAGGCAACGGCCTGCTTGGAGAGGTCGTCGTAGACGATCACGGCGTGCATGCCATTGTCGCGGAAATACTCGCCCATGGTGCAGCCGGTGTAGGGCGCCAGGAACTGCAGCGGGGCGGGCTCGGAGGCGGTTGCGGCGACCACGATGGAATATTCCATCGCGCCGTTTTCCTCGAGCGCGCGGACGATCTGCGCAACGGTCGAGCGCTTCTGGCCGACGGCGACGTAGATGCAATAGAGCTTCTTCGACTCGTCGTCGCCCTTGTTGGCTTCGCGCTGGTTGATGAAGGTGTCGAGCGCGACGGCGGTCTTGCCGGTCTGGCGGTCGCCGATGATGAGCTCGCGCTGGCCACGGCCGACGGGAACGAGGGCGTCGAGCGCCTTCAGGCCGGTCTGCACGGGCTCGTGCACCGACTGGCGCGGGATGATGCCCGGCGCCTTGTCGTCGGCGACCCGGCGCTCGGAGGTCTTGATCGGGCCCTTGCCGTCGATCGGGTTGCCGAGGCCGTCCACGACCCGGCCCAAGAGCGCGTCACCCACCGGCACGTCGACGATCGACTT
>JBGTBK010000286.1:0-12548 GCA_041749355.1 Sandaracinobacter sp.
GTCGGCAGCCGTGCGCACGCCGACCGCTTTCCACACAGGCAGGCCGAAGCGCGCCTTCAGGCCTGCAACCCGCTCGGGCCCCTCGCCGCCCTGCAGCTGGATCACGTTCAGCCCGGCTGCCTTTACCGCCGACTCCAGCAGCGAATCGTCCGCATCCACGAACACGCCGACCTTCAGCAGGTGCGGCGCGCGGGCGCCGAGGCCCCGGGCCTCGTCCAGTGAAAGCGCGCGCAGGCTGGGCGGGTAGAAGTTGAACCCCACTGCGTCCGCGCCAGCCGAAAGGGTCGCGACCAGCGCCTCGAGCGTCTTCACGCCGCAGATCTTCACGCGGCTGCGCATGGCCGTCAGAGCGTGGCGGCGATCGCGGCGGCTGCCGCTGCAGGATCGTCTGCGGACGTGATCGGGCGGCCGATCACCAAGATGCCAGCCCCGGCCGCGAGCGCTGCGCGCGGGGTCATCACCCGCTTCTGGTCGCCGGTGGCAGCGCCGTCCGGGCGGATGCCGGGCACCACGAACAGGCCCTCGTCCCACTCGGCCTTGAGTGCCGCCACCTCGTGCGACGAGCAGACCACGCCGTCGAGCCCGGCTTCGCGCGACAGGGCCGCAAGCCGAAGGACCTGCGCGTGCGGGTCGCCGAACACGCCCATTGCCGAGAGGTCGGCTTCGTCGAGGCTGGTCAGCACCGTGACCGCGATCAGCTTCGTCCCCGCCCGGCAGGCCGCGCGGGCGGCTTGCATCATCTGCAGGCCGCCGCCGGCATGGACATTGACGATCGCGACATCGAGGGTCGACAGCGATTTCAGCGCGCCGGCAACCGTGTTCGGGATGTCGTGCAGCTTCACGTCGAGGAACAGGGGAAGGCCAAGGTCGCCCATCCGGCGGACCCCCTCGGGCCCATTGGCCATGAAGAATTCAAGGCCGAGCTTCAGCCCGCCGACATGGGGCGCGACCGCGCGGCCCAGCGCTTTCGCGTGCTCGAGATCGGGTGTGTCGAGCCCGACATAGATCGGGTTTCCGGCCATGGGCTCAGGTGCCCGGCGGCGGCGCGGGGTGCGGCACGCTTTGCGCGGCGGGCGGGCGCAGCAGCTCAACCTTGGCCTGCGCCAGTTCCGTCTCGGTCTTGCCAAGGTGGGCTTCCAGCTTGGCGAGCTTGCGCTTCAGCAGCATCCGGTCGGCCGACAGGCGCAGCCAGACCGGCAGGAAGCCGAGCGCGAAGCTGGCGAGCACCAGCAGCGGGAGCCAGACATCGAACTGCTGGAAGCCGAGATTGACGGGCACGAAGCTGTTGTTGGCGACCGAGAACAGGGTCAGGCCAATCATCAACAGCACGATCAGGCCGGTGCGGATGCTGTTCATATTTCCCCCTCCTGCGCAGTGATTCCGTCGGCTTCGAGCGCGGCGCGAAGGGCATCGACTGCGGCGGCCAGGCGCACATCGTCGATCGAGCGCAGCACGAAGTTCGCGCCGCCCTTGCCTTCGCGCCAGAAGGGGTAGGAGCCGACCTGCACGCCCTCATGCTCCTTCTGGATGCGGGCCAGCAGGTCGGCGACCCGGCTTTCCTGCGTCCAGGCACCGACCGCGCGGGAGACGACCGGCCGGCCGCCGGCCAGCTTGCCATCGAGCCCGCGCAGCATGCCCTGGGTGATCTTGGGAACGCCGGCCATGATGAACAGCCGGTCCAGGCGGATGCCGGGCGCGCCGGTTTCCGGGTTCGGGATCAGGTCTGCGCCTTCGGGCACGCGAGCCATGCGAAGCCGTGCCTCGGTGATGCGGTCGCCATAATAGCGGGTCAGGATTTCGACAGCGTCTGGATGGTGGACCACCTTGCGGCCAAGCGCCGCGGCAATCGCATCCACGGTGATGTCGTCGTGGGTGGGGCCGATGCCGCCGGTGGTGAACACATAATCATGCGCGGCAAGGCAGGCCTTCACGGCATCGCCGATCGCGTCGGCGTCGTCGGCCACAACCCGGGCCTCTTTCAGGCGGATGCCCTGGATGTTCAGCCAGCGGGCGAGATAGGCGAGGTTCGCATCCTGGGTGCGGCCCGAGAGGATCTCGTCGCCGATGATGACGAGGGCTGCGGTCCACACCTTGTCGGCCTGCTGGTCGCCGAGATCGTTGACGCCAGGATCGTGGAGGGGGGGCTGCTGTTCCGACATGGCATTGCCCTAACGCAGCCCCGCGCCTAAATCCATGGCCCAGACCATAACCGTGCAGGCGCTTGCCCGATGACCGACACCGACCTAGACGATCGCACCATCGTGCTGCACGACGCAGCCGCCTTCGATGGCATGCGCGCGGCCGGCCGCCTGGCAGCCGACGTGCTGGACATGCTGGTGCCCCATGTCGTCCCGGGCGTGTCGACCATCGCGCTCGACCGGCTGGCCTATGACTTCGTGCTGGCGCGCGGCGCAGTGCCGGCCACCATCTTCTACCGCGGCTATTCCCACTCGCTGTGCACCAGCATCAACCATGTGATCTGCCACGGCATTCCCGGCCCAAAGCCGTTGCAGACCGGCGACATCGTTAACATCGACGTCACGGTGGTTCTGGATGGCTGGCACGGCGACACCAGCCGAATGTATTTCGTGGGCGAGGTTCCCTTGAAGGCACGGCGACTGGTCGAGCTGACCTATGAAGGGCTGATGCTGGGGATCGAGGCCGCGAAGCCCGGCAACACGGTCGGCCATATCGGGGCGGCCATCCAAAGGCATGCCGAAAAGCACCGGCTTTCGGTGGTCCGCGACTTCTGCGGCCATGGGCTGGGCCGGCGCTTTCACATGGCGCCCAACATCGTGCACGCTGGGCGCGCGGGCGACGGGCCCGAGCTTCGGCCCGGCATGTTCTTCACCATCGAACCCATGCTGAACCTGGGCCGGCCGGACGCCCGCATCCTGGAGGATGGCTGGACGGCGGTGACACGCGACCGCTCGCTTTCGGCCCAGTTCGAGCATTCGGTGGGGATCACCGAGACGGGGGTGGAGCTGTTCACCAAGTCGGCGACCGGGCTCGACTGCCCGCCCTACGCAGTCTGATCGAGCAGGCATGCCACCTCGGCAGCTGAAGGAAGCGCCGGGGCTGTTTGCGCATGGGTCCGATTCAGCTGACCCTGCGCGAAAGGCAGGACATCGCGATCGGATGCGCCAGCGGCTGCTGGAGGGTGGGCCCGACGGGTTCCACGATTACGAGCTGCTGGAATATGTGCTGGGGCTTGCGATCCCGCGGCAGGATGTGAAGCCGCTGGCCAAGGAGCTTCTGGTGCAGTTCGGCGACCTGCCGACGCTGCTGGCTGCCTCACCCGGCGAGCTCACCCGGTTGAAGGGGGTGGGTGAAAGCGTGGCGGCCGCGCTGAAGTTCGTGGAGGCGCTGTCGGTGCGGCAGTTGCAGAGGAAGGCGCTGGATCGCCCGCTGCTGTCGAGCTTCGATGCGGTGATCGACTATCTGCACGCCCGGCTGGCGCACGAGCTGACCGAGGAGTTCCGGGTGCTGTTCCTGGACAACCGCAACCATCTGATCCGCGACGTCGCGATGGGCGAGGGCACGGTGAACCAGGCGCCGGCCTATCCGCGCGAGATCGTGAAGCGCGCGCTGGAGCTGTCGGCCACGTCGATCATCCTGGTGCACAACCACCCGTCCGGCGACCCCACGCCCAGCCGCGACGACATCCAGCTGACCCGGGCCATCGCCGACGCGGCCAAGGCGGTCGGCATCCAGGTGCACGACCATCTCGTCATTGCCCGGACCGGGCATGTCAGTTTCCGGGCGCAGGGCCTGTTGTGAGACTGTGGCGCTACGCCCGGCGCTTCCGCGCTGAGGGGCAGGATATCCACATCATCACCGATGTCGGCTTGCAGACGGTGGAAACGCATGTCGAGGTCGACGGGCAGCGGCTGGCGAGCGACCGGCATGTGATGTCGTCGGAGTCCTATCGCAACACGAGGGTGTCGGTGCCGATCAAGGCCGGCCGGCTGGACGTGGAGGCTGGCTACAACAGCTGGTGGAACGTCGGCATGCGGGCCGAACTCGACGGCCGGACCGTCTGGGAATCGCATCCGGGCAAGCCGGTCGCGCTGTCGGGCGCTGCTGCCAGGATGATGGCCGGCCAGTCGGGCCAGCAGGGCCAGATTGCCCGGATGAAGACGCAGCGCTGGGCAATCGGCGTGGACATCGCGCTGGCCCTTCTGTTCTTCTTGGTCGCCAAATGGACGGACCTGCGCACGGCGGCACTGGTCGCGGCCGGTGCTGGCCTTGCGCTCGTGGTGGTTCAGCGCTTCGTGAAGGTGGACCTGCTTGGCGGCATGGCCCTGTTCGGCATCGTCATGACCCTGCTTGGCGCCGGCTTTGCCATCCTGTTCGAGGATGACCGCATGATCATGCTGCGCTCGACGGTGCTTGGCGGCATTGCGGCCGGGTTGTTCCTGACCGACGGCCTGCTGGGTGGGCGGTATCTTGGCAAGCGGATGATGCTCTACATGCCGAGCCCGAACCTCGACCCGCGCCGGCTGATGATCGGCCTGGGGCTCGGCGGCCTTGTGCTGGCGGGGATGAACTGGCTGGTTGTCGCCCTTTTCACCAAGGACCAGTGGCTGTTCTACACCACCTTCCTCGACACGCCGGTTGCGCTGGCGAGCATGCTGGCAGCGATACGGTTTGCGCGCGGGAAGGCACCGCCGGGCGATAGGAAGCCTGAGTGCGGCGCTGCGGCTTGACGGTTTCGCCGTGCCCCCGCAGGCTGACGGAATGATGCGCCCCCTACTTGCGCCGGCTCTGGTCGCCGCCTTCGCCGTTGCATTGTCGGCTTCTGCCCAGACCTCAGTCAAATGGCCGGTGACCGAAGGAAGCGTGACGGTGCGCGATTTCCGTTTCCAGACGGGCGAAGTCCTGCCCCAGCTGAAGCTGCACTATCGAACGCTTGGTGCGCCGAAGCGGGACCGGCAGGGCCGCATCGCCAATGCCATCATGTTCCTGCACGGCACCGGTGGCAGCGGTGCGCAGTTCCTGCGGCCGCAGTTCGCCGACCAGCTGTTCGGCCCCGGCCAGCCACTGGACATCACGAAGTATTACATCATCCTGCCCGACAGCATCGGCCACGGCAAAAGCTCCAAGCCTTCGGACGGGCTCCGCATGGCCTTTCCGCGCTATGACTATGCCGACATGGTGGAGGCCCAGCGCCGACTGCTGGTCGATCATCTGAAGGTCACGAACCTGCGCCTTCTGGGCGGCACGTCGATGGGGTGCATGCACAGCTTCGTTTGGGGCACCACCCACCCCGGCTTTGCGAAGGCGCTGTTCCCGACTGCCTGCCTTCCGGTGGAGATAGCGGGCCGCAACCGGATGTGGCGCAAGATGTCGATCGACGCGATCAAGGCCGATCCGCTGTGGAACGGCGGCAACTACGCCAGCCCGCCGCTTGGCGGCTTGCGCACGGCAGCCGCGCTCGGGCTGATCGCCGGATCCGCGCCGTTGCGGATGCAGGCGGAGGCGCCGACCCGCGCGGCGGCCGAAAAGGCGCTGGAAGGCCGGGTGGAAGCCGGGATGCAGGACGATGCCAATGACGTGATCTACCGGATCGACAGCAGCCGGACTTACAATCCGGCCCCCCTGCTGCAGAAGATCAGCGTGCCCGTCACTTGGATCAACAGCGCCGACGATTTCATCAATCCGCCGAACCTGAGGATCGCGGAAACCGAAGTGGCGAAGATGCCAAAGGCGAAATTCGTGCTGATCCCCGAGACGGCCGAGACGCGGGGGCATTCGACCCACACATGGGCACAGTTCTGGTCCGATGAGCTCGTCGCCCTGATGGCGCGGTCCGACTAGCCGGCCAGCAGGTCGGCGCGGGCGAGGTCTTTCGGGCGCCCGAAGCTTCGCAGGATCGCGATGAGTTCCGTGCGGTCGGGCACGAACAGCGTTGCCTGTCCGATCGCGACTGGCAGACGAGTGCGCGGCCGGACCGCGGACCAGCCTGTCTGTGTGTGCAGCTTCAGCCCGGCCATCAGCTCGACTGGCAGCGGCGGCCCATCCCAGCGGGCGAACAGGGCAGATTGGAACAGGTCGCTGGGCGCATTTTCGATCGGCGCGATGCCGAGAAGCTGGCACAGTCGACGTGCGTCGCGGGCCGAGAGCAGGAGGTCGACATCGTGCGGATCGGCCTTGCCGCCGTGCAGGACTACCGCTGCGCTTCCGATGATCCACCAGCGGTCGCGGGTGACTGCCGCTGCCTTGGCGACGGCTTGCAGCGTGTCGACCAGAGCTGGGCTCACGCGGGGGGCGGCACCTTCACCCGGAGCAGCAGCACGAATCCAAGGCCGAGCAGAAGCAGCACGGTTGCAAAGCCGCCCTGCTGGCTCTGCGTCGCAACCGTTCCCCAGGCCACCAGCATCGGGCCGAGCCACATGGTCGCCGTGCCCGAAAGGGCATAGAGGCCGAAGAAGGTGCCGGCCCGTTCCGGCCGCACCAGCTGTGTCAGCAGCGTGCGCGACGAGGCATAGGCGGCGGTGATCGAGATGGCGCCGATGCCGGCGGCCGCAATGAAGGCGAGTTCGGGAAGCGTTGTGAACATCGGGCCGTCGAACAGCGGAACCGGGTCTACGGCCATCCACAGCACACGGTCCGGCCGGGCGCCCAGCATGCCCAGCAGGATCAGCATGGTGACCGCGATTTCGAGCAGCACGGCGCGCTTGGGGCCGATGCGCGGATCGATCCAGCCCGCCAGAAGCCCGCCCAGCACGGCGAGGATCGACAGGATGATCCCATAGGCCAGCATCTCCAGCGTGCCCCAGCCCATGGTGCCTGCCGCCAGCACGCCCGAGAAGATCAGGATCGCGGTCTTTCCATCGGCATAGATCATCCGCGCCAGCAGGAACTTCGCGGCCTCCCGCTCGCGCTTCAATTCGGCCACCATCGCCTTCAGGTCAGCCAGTGCCTTGCCGACCGCCGAGCCGAGCCGTTCCCCTGTCGGCGGCACATCGGGAACGCCCCACAGGATCAGCATCAGCCCGATCAGCAGGGAGCCCGCCACGATCGGCCCGACAATCCGCGCCGGCTCGTTCGCCGACTGGTCCAGCCCGAACAGCGGCTGGGCGGGAACGAAGCCCCAGTCGACGGTGCCGGGAAGCGAGAAGGCCCAGAGCACGAACAGCAGCATTGCAACCGAAGTCGCGTTGCCCAGCGCCAACCCCAGGCCCGATGTGCGGGCAGTAAGCCCCGGGCCCCGTCCGCCGACGGCCGGCAGCAGGAGCGCGTTGTGGAACACTTCCGTCCAGGCGAACAGCATCGACTTGGCAGCCGCAATGGCCAGGAACACCCCTGGCCCGATCGGGCCATCGCGGGTCACGAACCACAGGCTGAAATAGAGCGGCACCATCAGCAGGATGGTCAGCGCCAGCATCGGCTTGCGCGGGCCGAGCCGGTCCACCACCAGCCCCATCAGCGGCGCGGTGAGAGCGACCGCCCAGCCGGCATATTGGTGCGCACGCGCCGCCAGCGCCTGTCCTTCCACCGGGGAGGGCGCGACGCTCTGCACATAATAGGGCATGAACACATAGATGGTAATCAGCACCACGGCCGGATTGCGGAACCCCTCGAACGCGGCCCAGCACCAGGCCGAGCGGGGAAGCGCACCCCCGGCAAGCGTGCCGGCCGGGGGTGCAGCTGCCGTCATGGTTGCTGCGGCAATTCCGAAAGGGGAAGCTCGGTCGTCGCCTTCATCTGCTCCATTGCAAAGCTGGTGGAGACATCGCCCATCGGCGCGACCTGGATCAGCCGACGGTAGATGCGGTCATAGTGCGCGATGTCGTGGCAGACGACCTTGAGCAGATAATCGGTCTCTCCCGCCATGCGGTAAAGCTCGACCACTTCCGCGATCTTCGCAACCCCGTCAGAAAAGCGGGTAAGCCAGGCTTCGTCGTGGGCGCCCGCCTTGACCGAAACGAAGGCGGTGACGCCAAGCCCGATGGCGGCGCGGTCGAGCAGGGCAACCCGGGCACGGATCACGCCTGCTGCTTCCAGCCGGCGGATCCGCTTCCAGCAGGGCGTTGCCGACAGGCCGACCCGTTCGCTGATCTCGGCCAGCGACAGGGCGGCGTCGGCCTGCAGGAGGGCCAGGATGCGACGGTCTGCTGCGTCGAGTGAAAGTTTCTCTGTCATGGCCATTATCGAGACAGATATTCTTCCATCCGGCAATACTGCCACGCAGAAAAGTCGGGAATTCCCCGTTCCGAGCGCTAGTCTCCGCACAGCGAACTGCCAGGAGAGCCCGATGATCCAGCGTCTTTTTCACGACCATCCCGCTTCGGTGAACGAAACCTATCTCGAACATATGGGTGTCGCCGGGAGCTTCGGATGGTCGCTGTTGAAGGCGAGTTGCGCCTGTTTCGTGCACGCGCTGGTGCCGGGCCTGTGCGAGCGCACCGGCAGCCGCATCATCACGACGCTGCATGCGCGGATGGTGACGAACCGGGTGCGCAAACCCGAGGCGACCGAGGACGACGCGCTTCTCTGGATCGCTGCGAACATCTAGGGGGTAGCGGGCCGCCGCTCAGTCGGCGCGGGTGTAGCGGTCCAGTTCGTCGCCAACCACGCGCACCACGTGCAGCACATTGGTGGAGCCCGGCACGCCGAACGGCACGCCCGCCATCACCACCAGCCGGTCGCCGGGCTCGGCCACCTGGTGCCTGAGCGCCATGCGCTTGGACTTGGCAACCATCTCCTCGAAGCTCGCGATGTCGCGCGTGTGGACGGCGTGGACGCCCCAGGTCAGGCCCAGCCGGCGCGCTGTGGAGAGCTTGGCCGTCATGACCAGTATGTCGGCGGGAATCCGTTCGCGTGCGATCCGCCGGGCGGTCGAGCCCGAGGTTGTGAAGCAGACGACCGCCTTCGCGCCGACAGTCGTCTGGATCGAGTGCGCAGCCTGGCACAGCGCGTCGGCCGTGGTCGGCTCGGGCGCGGTTTCGACAAAGGCGATCTGCTGCAGATAGGCCCAGTCGTTTTCCACCTCGCGGGCAATCGAGTCCATCATGGTCACGGCCTCGACCGGCCATTTGCCGGCAGCACTTTCGGCCGACAGCATCACTGCATCGACCCCGTCGTAGATGGCATTGGCCACGTCCGACACTTCGGCCCTTGTGGGACTGGGCGAAACGATCATCGATTCCAGCATCTGCGTCGCCACGACCACGGGCTTGCCGGCGCGGCGGGCGGCGGCGACCAGATGCTTCTGCACGCCGGGCACCTGTTCGGGCGGAAGCTCCACCCCAAGGTCTCCGCGGGCGACCATGATCGCGTCGGCCAGCTCGATGATCGCGTCCAGGTCCTCGAGCGCTGCCGGCTTCTCGATCTTGGCCATCAGCGCGGCCTTGCCGCCGATCAGCTTGCGCGCCTCAGCCACATCGTCGGCCCGCTGCACGAAGCTCAGTGCGATCCAGTCGACGCCTGCCTGAAGTGCCAGCGCAAGGTCGCGCCGGTCCTTGGCGGTCAGCGCGGGCAGCGGCACCACCACGTCGGGCACGTTCAGGCCTTTGTTGTTGGAGAGGGTGCCGGGAACGACCACTTCGGTCACGGCCATGTGCTCGCGCGCTTCGACAACCCGCAGCACGATCTTGCCGTCGTCCAACAGAAGCCGGTGGCCGGGGCGGAGAACGGCGAGGATTTCGGGGTGGGGCAGCTGCACCCGGTCTGTCGAACCGGGCTCGGCCAGCGAATCGAGGGTGAAGCGCTGCCCGGCGACGAGGTCGACCCGGTCGTCTGCGAACCGACCCACCCTGAGCTTGGGGCCCTGCAGGTCGGCGAGGATCGTCATCGGCCGGCCGATCTCGGCCTCCAGGCTGCGGATGGTTGCGATGAGCGCGATCTTCCCCTCGTCGTCGCCATGGCTCATGTTCACCCGGAAGGCGTCCGCGCCGGCTTCGTAAAGGGCGCGAATCTGCTCGGTCGTGGACGAGGCCGGCCCGAGTGTCGCGAGCACGCGGACATGGCGGGGGCGCGGGGCACGGCTTGGGGTGGTGGAGGGGGCCACGGAGGTTCCTGTTCGCTTTGCCACTTGGCAATCGTTTCAACCGCCCCTTAGAGGCTTGGCCGCATGTCTGCCAGATGGGGTGGGAGAATAGAGTTCCGCCCGGGCAGACCAAACCGACAGGAGCGCGCCCGATGACAGACAGCCCGCACCCGGAACTCGAACAACTGGAGGCGGCCGCCTTCCGCCGCTTGCTGGTGCATCTGCGCCAGCGCGAGGATGCCGCCAATGTGGATCTGATGGGTCTGGCCGGCTTCTGCCGGAATTGCCTTGCCGACTGGATTGCCGAAGCCTCGATCGAGACCGGGCATCCGCTGACCCGCGAGGAGGCGCGAAACCATGTCTATGGAGAGCCCTATGCCGACTTCAAGGCACGGCAGGCCGAGGCGACGCCCGAGCAGCTTGCCCTGATGGCGCGCAGCCTTGCCCTGAACGAGGAGGTGCGCGCCGCGAACAAGAGCCTGAAACTCGATGCCCAGCTCGACGCGAGCTTTCCGGCAAGCGACCCGCCCTCCATCACCAAGCCGCGCTGACGGCACAGCTTCGTCAGACCCGCATCTCCAAGGAAGGTTCTCCCTTGACCACTGTCGACGCCCTCTTTGAGCCCTTCGTTTCGGAAAAGCTCGAGCTTGCGAACCGGATCGTGATGGCGCCCATGACCCGCAGCTTCTCGCCCGGCGGGGTGCCTGGCGCGGACGTGGCGGCCTATTATGCCCGCCGGGCCGAGGGTGAAGTTGGCCTTATCGTGACGGAGGGCACGGTGATCGACCGGCCGGGCGCTGCCAACGATCCGGCGGTGCCGCATTTTCACGGCGAGGCGGCTCTGGAAGGCTGGGCCCGGGTGGTGGAGGCCGTGCACGCCAAGGGGGGCAAGATCGCCCCGCAGCTCTGGCATGTCGGCTCGGCAATCAACCCGCAGAACCGCGACGAGACCAACGCCGAAAGCCCGTCTGGCCTGTACAAGCCGGGCCGCCCGTTCGGCCACGAGATGAGCGTTGCCGACATCGATTCGGCAATTGCGGCCTTTGCCTCGGCAGCAGCCGCGGCAAAGCGGCTCGGCTTCGACTCGGTCGAGCTGCACGGCGCGCACGGCTATCTGATCGACCAGTTCCAGTGGGACGGCACCAACCAGCGCAGCGATGTGTGGGGACAGGATCGCAGCCGCTTTTCGCGGATGGTGGTGGAGGCGGTGCGCGATGCGATCGGGCCGGAGTTCCCGCTGATCCTGCGCCTGTCGCAATGGAAGCAGCAGAATTATGACAGCAGGCTTGCGGCAACCCCGCAGGCGCTGGCCGACTGGCTGGAGCCCCTGTCGGCGGCCGGGGTCGACATCTTCCACTGCTCGCAGCGGCGCTTCTGGGAGCCGGAGTTCCCCGATGTGGCCGACGGCGCGACGCTGAACTTTGCCGGCTGGGCCCGCCGTGTGACTGGCAAGCCGACCATCACGGTCGGGTCGATCGGGCTGACTGGCGAGTTCATTGCGGGCTTTGCAGGCGAATCGTCGGAACCGGCCCCGATCGAAGGCCTGGTGGAGCGGCTGGAAGCGAACGAATTCGATCTTGTGGCTGTCGGCCGGGCGCTGATCGTGGATCCGGACTGGGCGGCCAAGGTGCACGCTGGCCGCGTCGATTTCCGGCCCTTCGACAGGGCTGCGCTGATGACGCTGGCCTGAGAAGCGCCCATCTGCGGCGCAAGATTGGCGCCGCTCTGCCGTGACAAGCCCTGGCAGGTTCGGGAAGGCCCCGGCTGCCCGGAGACAGCATGGTGGAACAGGACTTCTCGCTCATTGCCCAGGCCCGTGAGACAGATGCGCTGGCGCGTCGCACCCGCATGCGGGCTCGGCTCGACGGCCTTGCCGTGGTGGCAGTCTCGATCGGGGCGGCATTTGCCGGCGGGAATGCACACCAGGCGCTGATGGCGGGGAGTGCGGCCCTGTCGCTGGGGATTCTCTTCTATGTCATCCGGCGCGATCGGGATCTGACGCGTCTGGCCGGCCAGGTGCGCTGGCGGGAAGAGGCAGTGAAGGGGCGCGGATTGTCGATGCAGGACTGGCACGACGGGGCCGAGCTGGAGCCCTGGGATGCGCGGCGCAAGGCCTCCGAGGAGCGGTCGGACTGAGCAGTCCATCTTGTCGGAGATTCCGACTCGCACGCAGCCTGTGGATAAGCTAAGGTAAATGGGGTGCAGACTGGATAGCCGGGATGTGCTGCCTTCGGGTTCGCCTGTTGGCACGACAGGTCGGGCTGTGTGGCTGCACCAATGACGGTGCGGGCGCATTGGTCGGCGGGATGCAGAGGTGGCGCTCAGGCTGCAGGGTTCCGGAAGGTCCGGGACCAGGGTTTGGACGGTACGAGACTTTGAAAGACGGTTCTTCGAGATGAGTTACGACGACAAGCGGCGCGGTGGCCGCGGGCGGGGCGACGACAAGCGCAGCCGCGGTTTCGATGAAGGTGGTGGCGGCGGCTTCGAATTCGACTCCGGGTTCGGCGGCGGACGTGGCGGTGGCGGCGGTGGCTATGGCCGCGGTGGCTTCGGC